>JAUYCD010000147.1 GCA_030692375.1 Candidatus Latescibacter sp.
CACTCACTACTAAGATGATGTTTGAATTAAGTTTAATAAGACTATCCCACATTTGTTGCGCGTCATTATCGGAAGCTACATTAAGTCCATCGGGGCCGTAACTGTCTCCGTGCAGAATGCGTGTGCCGTCGGTATTCAAATAGGCGTGAGTGGCGATAATAACCTCGCGGTCAGTGTTCGCGTCAATGATGCCCTGTGCCCAGGTCAATACTTCCGAGCGTGGAAAAACCTCTAAGGCAAGAACCAGATATTTGTGCGAACCGACATCGAATTTAATCCAATAGTTGTCAGTAGAATTATTATACGCCCCTCCATACCAGCTTTTGCCAGAAAAGGTTGAAATTCCAAAATAACTGTTCCAGTTTGTCGTATCTCTACTGGATAAATTATCAGGCAGACTATTATAGTCGTGGTTTCCAATGATAGGCATATAAGGCAGACCTGTGGCATCAACAACATTCCAACCATTTTTCGCTTCCGTGAATTGGCCAATTGTATGATCCTCTGTAACATCGCCAAGACCGATTACTGCCTGGATATTTTGTGAAGTTTTGTTGTCCAAAACCCATTGAGGCATAGCTCTCCAGACAGCGGGGTTGTTTTTCACCATAAGTTGCGTATCGGGGAAAAGAACGATTGTAAAATCTGGTTCAATCGAACGGGATCCAGTCGTCACCCCGCCTAAAGCTGCATTCCTTATTGAACTTGTTCCAGTTACCGAGAGATCACCAGAAACTACTATATTGCCGATAGTGGTAGCATTCCCTCCAACTTCTAAATTACCGGAAGCGGTCAAATTATTTGTGCTTATGTTTTCTCCGATAATAGTTGGGACTGTGCTTGAATACGCAATGGCTGACATACCAAGGACGATAATCGCCACGCAGGAAAAAACAGTAAGGGCGTGGCCTAAAAGCCATTGAAGAGATTTTTTGATGTGTTTATTCATATGTGTTGAATAAATTTAAGAGTGAGAAAAATACTTATGCACATATTTTATCACAACCATAAAATTATTCAATACTTACATTGAATATTCAGGCAATAATCTTTGTCTTATGTCCATTCGGTATAAACCACACTGCCCTCTCAAACTCCTTGAATTGGTGGAGAAGGGCAAACCTGTACCGGTGATCGGGCAGTTTCCGCGTCATATACAAAAACTGGCTGAACTGCTTTTCAACCCTTTGTAATATCGGTCGGCATTCAGAATACTCCACCGGCCTTTTAGTCACATCAAAAATTTCGGTCGTGAAAATATAGAGGAACTTGGTTTGTTTTGATAGGCCATATTTCCGGAAATTCTTAATTTTCTCGTTCAATCGTATTTTTTCCTCATAGATCGCCTTCGGTGTCCGAGTCCGTTCAAACTCAAGAATGAAGTCGTATTCTCTGCCGTCGAGCTTGTGCCGGTATCGAACAATCGCGTCCGGCTTGTAGCCGTCAAGGGAATTGGATGTTGACGGATAGGTGACGGTGAATTCGTACTCGCCGCGGAACGGGAAGTACAGGCCGCACAATGTATCGATCAAGCCGAACTGGTGCGGGAAGTTTATAACCGACTTCTCTCCGATGGGTGTGTATCGTTCATAGCCCAGGGCGTTCGCGCCCTCTTTCGTTACCTGCCAGAAGGTATGGCGGAATTTTTCGTTTCGCAGATAGCCGTATTGCCTGACCGGAAGGATCAGCCCGGCCTTTTCCAGTTGGCGAATATGGCGGCCTATGCCGACGAGGCAGGAGTCCTTATTCGTTCCCCTGCTCTCAAAGGCGAGATTATATATTGTGGCAAACTTGAGGTCGTATATAGCCTTGAGTAGCTTGCGTTTGGCGTCCGGATTTCGAGGCATATTATTATTTTATGATTATTGCGTGCAATCTTGTCCTGAAAGGACAGCCCAGTCTTTCGTGAAAAGCTGTTTGTCTATTTCAGGCGTTCTGAGAGAGTGGGCTGTCCTTTTTGCTGGAAGCAAAAGGACATAGATTGCACACTATTGATACGCCGTAAAAATCGGCGTCAATTATTAATGGCGGATGGCAGAGAAATATTGTGGGAAGTATCGGCGGGGATGTGTATAGTAATAGTATATCAGACACGAAAAAAAGAGTCAATTCTCGTTAAAGAATGGCTAAAGAAAATCGTAAAAACAGGGAAAAATCATCAAAAATGGTCTAAAATTATCCACGCATATCTTATTGATATTTCTGTATTTAATTGATTATTAATGCTTTACGATAAATGCCCTGGATGCGTTAGGAAACCGTCGCTCTATCCACCTGAGCTATGGGGGCAACATATTGATAATGTGGCAGTTAATTGAGATTAAATTCTGTTATATATTTTTCTCTGGCAGTTTTCTGGCAGTTTTAAAAGAGGATAGCGTTTAACTATCCCCTTTATTGTAACAACTGCAAATAATTCTGAGTCGTTGATAAATTTGAATGTCCTAAAAGAGCCATTATCTCAAACAACGGTCTACCTTCCTTTGGAATTTTACTTTTGCGGGTATACAACACCACACAATCTTTAAAACGTCCTTTGTGGTCAACCTCAAGGCCTCGTTAATCTTTGCCCCAGTATCCATCACAAACCTGACCAGCAGGGCTTCTTCTTTGTCGCACATTTCTAATACCTGCTTGATATCCTCGTTGGACGGGATGTATTTCAGCTTTTTGTCAACAGAAAAGAACTCTATCCCGACTCAAGGATTTTTCGTCAATTCGTGAATACGGCAACCGTAAAAAAATAATGATTTTAAGCACCTGAGGCAAGCATTAACCTTGTAATTTGTCCTTCTCCTTTCAATTAAATCCCTCGAAAAATCATTAAGAAAAGTTTCTATCTGATGTTTCGTTATTTCTGATACATTGATATTACCCAATTTTATGAGCAACATCCTGAAATATCTTTTGTTCTCATCATAGTACTTCTTGCTCTTTTTTAATTTTAGCTGGTCAAGCCTAAAATTATTAAGGTCAAAAAGTTTCATATCCTTCTTAGCCCGATCTATTCATAAACTCAAGGATAAAATCCCCCCGCCGTTTGACGGCGACCCCCTTGTTAAGGGGGTTAATGAAGCTCCCCGCCGCAAGCAGCGGGGTATCTCTGTGATTTTCTAAAAAAGGCTCAGTTGTTTTGCCTTGTGGAGTACCTTATACTCAGCTTCAAGACCTTGTTCTTTGACATATTGTGAGATTGTATTTTCATCGCCAAACTTACTAACGGTATTGACAAAATATCCGTCACTCCAGAATTCTCCTCCCCATAATTGTTTTCTGACGTCTGGATGAATTCTGAATATTTCTCTCGCGGTTATACTTTTCACTACTGTTATGATTTTTGTAGCACTATATGTCGGAATAGATTGCACCAAAAAGTGTACGTGATTATTATCTGTTCCTATTTCAAGAAAATGTATCGGGTATCGCCTTGATATTTCCATACAGATTTCTTTTAACGTCTCATCAACTTCTTTTTGGAATATCACTTTTCTGTATTTTGCAGGGCATACAAAATGATACAACAAAACTGACACATTATGTGATTTACGTATGTAGTCACTTTTTCCCATGCACAAATATAAAGAAAATCGCCGCAAGCGGCGGGGAATTAAACCCTAAGAGATTATTAAAACTGAACATAACTCACATCAATAAGTATTTCTTATTCCTGTGGCACTACCTTTTCTGGTCAAAAAACCCGCTGTCCATTTTGAAGATGATCGGCACATCCGTGCGGTACTGTTTCCGGATTTTCCGCACCACATGCCGCACCATCTCCTCTACGGTATCCCCATGATTGTTGTGCTTCTTGCCCCCGCGGAACACCGCATCCACGATAACCCTGCCCCAGGTCATCTGGAGCGGCTGAAATCCCTCAACCTTTTTATAGGTGGGCTGCACTCCATGCCGAATCTCCGCTTCATCGTCGTCCATCACCATCGTATAGATGCCCAACTCAATGACCGCAGGCCTGGTCAACGTATCCGTGGTTATGCCAACACCCGTGATCCGGTGCGTTTTCCCCTTGCCTTGTCCCGGTTTTTTCCCCATCTTTCTCTACACCCTCTCGGTTATGGCTTGTTGTTGATATCTGCCACGATATCCCTTTCTTTAACAACAATATAACTCGTGAGGGTGCTCTTTTTCAAATACAAAATCGCTCAGGTTGGGTAAAAGATTTCCAATCTAATTTCTCTCGCCCGGGCGCATATTTCGACTTTTACGGTTTTGCGCCTGAGCGGGATATTTTTAATATCCCATAAAGAAGTGACAAAGCTTAAAGAGAAGGCACAGAGGGACAAAGGCACAAAGTAAACCAGAATCCGGAAGTCGGAATCCAGAATGGAAAATGAAAAGATAAAAAATGAAGACGCCATTGTTCTCAAGCTCGAGGGGATAACCAAACATTTCCCCGGAGTGAAAGCACTGGACAATGTATCCTTTGATATAAGGCGCGGCGAGGTTCATGCTCTTATCGGGGAGAACGGCGCGGGCAAATCAACACTCATGCACATCATCGGCGGAGTATATCCCCCTACAGCGGGCCGTGTTCTCCTGAATGGGAAAGAGACAGCCTTCAAAAACGCCCATGATGCCCAGAAACAGGGAATCCGTGTTGTATATCAGGAGCTTTCTCTTGTGCCCAATCTCAGCGCGGCTGAAAATATCTTCGCCAATATTCAGCCGGTCGATACCTTCGGCCTGGTGAAACGAAATGAATTGAACCGCAGGGCCAGGCACATGATCGAGATATTTGGCGAGGATATTGACCTGGATATACCCACCGGCCTTTTACCCATCGGGAAGCGCCAGATTCTTGAAATACTCAAGGCTCTGACGCTGAATCCGCAGGTCGTGCTTCTTGATGAGCCGACTTCTTCTCTATCCGGAGCTGAGACCGAAACGCTTTTCCGGAACATACGGCAGCTCAAAGAAAAAGGTATTTCGTTTATCTTCATCTCACACCACCTTCCGGAG
Organism: Candidatus Latescibacter sp.; assembly: GCA_030692375.1. Lineage (NCBI taxonomy): Bacteria > Pseudomonadati > Candidatus Latescibacterota > Candidatus Latescibacteria (ex Chuvochina et al. 2023) > Candidatus Latescibacterales > Candidatus Latescibacteraceae > Candidatus Latescibacter > Candidatus Latescibacter sp. The sequence continues at coordinate 4,978 of JAUYCD010000147.1, forward strand.
ATATTTCAAATCGCCGACCGGGTAACAGTACTCCGGGACGGCGTGTATCAGGGTACTTTCCCGGTATCCTCTGTCACTGAGAATGAATTGATCAGCCGCATGGTGGGCAGAAACATCGGGGACATGTTTACAGGAAAGCCGATTCGCCTTCCGGAATCCCCTCCGGTTCTTGAAGTCAGCGGTCTCAGCCGCGCTCCTGTGTTTGAGAATGTCTCGTTCACCGTTTATTCCGGTGAAATCCTGGGATTTGCGGGTTTAGTGGGGGCCGGAAGAACCGAGGTCGCCAGAACCATTTTCGGACTCGATACAAGAGACGGAGGAACAGTAAAGCTTCATGGCAGGGAAATACAGATACATTCACCCGGTGATGCAGTCAGGCTCGGAATCGGTTACCTGACCGAAGATCGGAAGGTACAGGGACTCTGTCTTTCCCTCACAATCCATGAAAACCTTATCAGCCCCTCTCTTTCGAAATTCGCTTCCCGGTTCGGTATCCTGCGCGAAAAAAGAATCCGGACCTTTGCCCGGGAAATGGTTCGGAGGTTCAACATTATCACCCCCTCTATCGAACAAACTGTGTATGCTCTTTCCGGCGGAAACCAGCAAAAAGTGCTCCTGGGGATGTGGATGGGCATACATCCTACCCTGCTTATGGTCGACGAGCCGACCCGTGGAGTAGATGTGGGGGCAAAAGAGGAGATCTATGCCCACATCCGCGAGCTTGCCGGCAGCGGCGCCGGGGTGATGCTCATTTCCAGCGATCTCAAAGAAATTCTGGGGTTGTCCGACCGTATCTGTGTCATGCGCGAGGGCCTGATTCAAACTGTTCTTTCCGCCTCGGAAGCCACCGAGGAACTCATACTTTCCTATGCACTCGGAGCAGGAGAAACCGCATCATGAAGCATATTTTTTCCGTTCTCAACCGATTCGAGGAGCGCCGCATCTTTATCATTCTTATCAGTGTCTGGATTCTGATGAGCATATTTTATCCGCGGGAATTTCTCAATCCTGCGGTGCTCAAGGCCACTATCCTTGCCATGTCTTCCATAGCAGTGATTGCAGTGGGGATGACCATTCTTCTGGTCTCCGGGGGATTCGACCTCTCGGTGGGTTCGGTGGTGACATTCACCGGAGTGGCCGCCGCTCTTGTGCTAAAGAACGATCAGCCCTGGTTTCTGGCCATGACGGCGGCTGTAGTCTGCGGCTTGCTGGTAGGTCTGGGAAACGGCCTCATGATCGCAAAGCTGCGGATCAATCCTTTTATCACCACCCTGGGAATGATGATTTTTATCCGGGGTCTTTCCACCATTTTTGCAGGGGGAAACAATATTCCCATCATGAACAGCTCATACAACTGGGTGGGACAGGCATCGGTTTTCGGAGTGCAGTTTCCGATATGGGTTTGCCTGGTGTGCGTACTGGTCGGCGATTTTTTCCTCCGCAAATCACGGTATTTTCGCCAGAATTATTATATCGGCGGCAATGAGTATGCCGCTATACTTTCCGGAATACCGGTCAGCAGGGTCAAGATACAGAATTACATGCTTTCCGGAGCGCTGGCGGCGGTTGCCGGGATACTCCTCAGCGCACGGCTGGGAAACGGATCGCTTACAGCCGGTTTGAACATGGAGTTCAAGGCGATTACCGGAGCAATTATAGGCGGGTGCGCTCTTTCCGGCGGAAAGGGTACTGTTCTCGGCGCATTTTTCGGAGCTATGCTCATGGCCACCATCGATTCAGCCATCAACATCATGCCGGTGAGCTCTTACTGGCAGGAGTTTGTCACCGGAATTGTTCTTATTCTGGCCATCATTGTAGACTCGATCGGGAAAAAACAATAGAACCCATGTCTTTGTGAGAAGTATAAAGAAAGAATACAGAAGACAGAAGATTGAATGTAAGACCAGGATGAAGGAAAAAATGATTATCTCTTCATAACCCGAATTATTTATAAAGTTACGTAAGTGTTATCTCAACTTATATTTAAACAAATACTTATGCCCGCTCTTGAAAGGCAGCCCCCTAAATCCCCCGGAGGGGGACTTTACATGGTAAAGGCAATAACATGTAAGTGCGTTATACTTAGCAAAATATTCTTTTACTCTTTGCTTTTCAGTCATTTAAGTCCCCCTCCGGGGGATTTAGGGGGCTGTAGTTTAGTGGTTTACAGTAAGAAAATCCATTTTTATGCAAAATCGGAGATAACTCAGTGGTTCAGACATTATTTTTTTTTGTCTTTACCGAGAGGTTGAGTGAAAATTGAAGTTTCTTTTGCGTTTCAACTGCGCGGTCATTTTTTCTCTGACTTTATGTATTGGCATCTTACTTGCAGCCGGCGCTTACGGATTTGATAACAGCGGCAGATGGACTCACTTTACCAGCCCTGTTCCTCAAACCGATATCAAAAGTATTTTCAGCCTTCCCGGCGGCAGGATATGTGCTGGGACTGACTCCAGTTTCCATATTTTCGACAGAATCCGGTGGAAGAAGTACACGTACAAACCGCTGCTGAACAGCCATGCGCCGTTTTACGCCGATTCAGAAGGTAAACTGTACTTTCTCTCCAGCAACCGGCTGGTAATCTGGAACAACGGTCAACTCACCCTGTTTGATAGCGTGGAGCTTATTAATCCTGTTATAGCCTTTGCTGGAAAAGGATTGTTGTATATCGGCACATTCAGTTCGGACGGAGGAGTGTACACTTTCGACGGCAAGACCATCGCCAAAATCAAAAACGGTAATGTGCGGTCTCTGGCGGTGGACTCTGCCGGGAAGCTTTGGGCGACCATGAAGCTTCCCGGTAATGGTTACCTGTCTCTCATGACCATGGAAAAAGGAGCATGGACCGACCGCACCTCCGAAATAGACCCACTCGCACCTATTGGGAACTATCTGACAGTACAGATTGCCCCGGACGGCGCAGTATGGGTATGCAATGATTACTCTTACGGAGTTTACCGGAACAGTTCATGGTCTTTCAAAAGGAACAGCCAGGGTAATCCGACCTTCCTCACATTTGATCGTTCCGGCAGAGTTTGGGGATATTCTTCCCAGCAGGTATATCTGCTGGATGTATCGGGAGTGTGGAAAGTATCCTGGGTTATGCAGAATATGGCAGCCGGAGAACAGGGATACTTGGCAGCGGCGGCTGATTCCACGCTATGGACGTACAATACCCACAAAATTTATACCTTCAATGGTAAGTCATGGACAGAGGTGGAAAACCGTTACGATCTTGCATCGGATGTGGTAACCTGTTTAGCTTATACCGGCGATGGAAAGCTTATGTGCGGTCACGGGCTTAGGGGACTTGTTTATGATAAGAGCGAACATTTTGGAATCAGCATTCGAGAAGATTCCTCCTGGGTGAATTACAAAAGTTACGACCGATTCCAATTTCCCGATGTTTATGATCTGACCACCATGCAGAACGGTGATATAATTGCTTATTCAAATAATGGTTTTTTTGTTTTCAGCGCCGGTGAATGGGCTTCGATAGATACCCTGAAGACCTTTGATGAAACCGACATGGTCCAGGATAGAATCTCTCACAATACCATGTGGTTTGCCACCACGAGCGGCCTGGTCAAATGGCAGGAATCTACCTTTATATTTTATCGCCTCCCGGAAATTGCCAACCCGTGGCAAGCCGTTTATAACCTCTGCTTCGATGATAGAGGTAATATGTATATGCAGACGAATTTTGGAACAGTTCTTTACACCGACCGTAAGAACTGGGAACTTCGAAATGTCAAGGATTGCGCATCCATCATTGATTTTGCGGTAGACGGCAGCGGAATTATCTGGGCCGCCCGTACCAACGAGCTTTCATGGTGGGTTTACCAGGGGGAATGGCAAAAAATTATCAATCTCGATTTCGGCAGGCTGGTCAAATTTGATAAAAATAAGACCCTGTGGTTCTCCGGGTACGGCGCTACCGGATACTATGAAAACGGAGCTGTAAAGATTCTTCCAGAGTTTTCCCAATCGGCCTCGGATTTCATTGCATTTTCCGATGACAACAGAATTGCGCTCAATGCCTTCAACCATGAACGCACCAAGTTTTACGGCCTCTATGAATACACTCCGGATGCAGTGTATGTGAAGGAACAGGGGAAGCCTGTTCCCTTTATCACTGCAACGTGCTTTCCCAATCCTTTCAACCCGACTGTCACCATTCAGTTTGAAATGCCGAAAACATCAAGAACGGTTATAAGCGTATATAATATTGCAGGACAGCGAGTCAGAACCATCGCAGATCACACATTCAACTCAGGAATTAACCGGGTACAATGGGACTCGCGGTCTGACTCGGGAAGCCTCTCCGCATCGGGAATATATTTTTATAAAATTGAATCCGGAGGTAAAGCAACTACAGGCAAGATGCTTCTTTTGCGGTGATTTTTTTTGCGGCTGATGATTCTTTATCTCGGAGACCTTTTAACCCGATCTATTCACAAACTTGATTAGACTCTTACTTAACTCTTTTTTTAACAAATTCTTATAATTAATATTGGAAGGCAGCCCCCTAAATCCCCCGAAGGGGGACTTTTCGTGGTA
>JAUYCD010000148.1 GCA_030692375.1 Candidatus Latescibacter sp.
CAAGGTTCTTTTCACGGCTTCCGGAGTTATCCGTGTGCCCTTGAATCTCGATTTTCAGCATGGGATACTTTATCAGAAGTTCGGCCACTCCGTTCAGGGCATCATAGGATTCCACCGTGAGGGCGGTCTTCCCCAGATCGAAGTACACCTTGTTCAGCCGGATAAAACCTTCCTGCACCAGGATCTTTTCCTGCTCTTTCAGCGCACGTCCGAACTTGTCTATCGGAACGCCCCGGGGGGTGTTCGTCTCCAGGTCAAGGCCATCGGGGACCCCGTCGCCGTCGCTGTCTCGCGCCACTCCGAACCGATCCACTATAGCGCCTGAAGGGGTGTTGGGCTCTTTGTCGAGGCCGTCCGGCACACCGTCATGATCGCTGTCCATGCTTACCCCGAACTTATCCACGAGCGCGCCTTTGGGTGTGTTCGGCTCCTTGTCGAGGCCGTCCGGGACTCCGTCGCCGTCGCTGTCGATGCTGACTCCGTACTGGTCTACCAGAGCGCCTTTGGGAGTATTCGGCTCCTGATCGATGCCGTCGGGAACGCCGTCGCCGTCACTGTCGATGCTCACACCAAACCGGTCGACCCTTGCGCCGCGCGGGGTGTTCTTTCCCTTGTCAATAGCGTCGGGAACGCCGTCCCTGTCGGTGTCCAGAGTTACGCCCCACTTATCGACCGGATACCCCCTGGGGGTGTTCTGCTCATGGTCAATCTTATCGTTGACCCCGTCCTTGTCCGAATCGAAGAGAGAAAGGGCCACTCCGTAGAACGTTATCCCGGCGGCTACCTGGAACTGCTCTTTCGGATCGACCTGGTCGGCGATGTTGATTATTCCCACGATATCGAAAGTAACCGAGTTCGTCGCCCGCCATGAAATAGAGGGCGTTACCACGAAATAGTCACGGGTGTATTCCAGGTTCAATTTATTCTTGTCAAGATTGAGCGGGTTGCCAAGGTATGAGAAATTTCCGCTGTTCCGCAAGCCGTCGTAATACCGGTCGAGGTGGTTAACCGCCTGGAAAACGGTCTGGGGGGCGATCTTGTCGAATGTCCGGTTGTTTACCTCTATCCCGAACATCAGGTTTTTGGTCGGATGAATGTCAATGCCAAGCGCACCGACATACTGATCGTTATAGTATTTAGACCCGGAGAGGACATACCCCTGCTCCAGATGGAGACTGAGTGAACTCCCAAGGTCAAGCGTCTCGAGGAGGGATGCCTCGATGTCGGTTCCCTTGCGAGTCCAGCGGTAATCAAGGCCGTCGATCTGTTTCTGCGAGGTGTCGAATAACGCCCCAAGCTTTGTCGCAACCTGGAAGGGGTAATTCATATCGAAAGGGAAGCGGATTTTGAATCCCAGCCGGGACGAACCGATGTCGGAAGTCGGTTTACCATAAAGGAGATTGTAATTATAGGGCCTGGCATCATGGAAAAAATAACCTGCGGCGGTCAGGTCTACCTCATCGGTAAGTCCGATGGTGACCGGCAGGCCGACGATAGTTGTATAGTCTAATTTGTTCACTGTACTTAATCCCAGAGTTTGCCAGCCGACCGGATATTCCCGCTGCATGGCGAGCGATTGGACACTGATAACATAGGCGCCACGGCCAAACGTACGTGCGGACTGCATATTGAAAAGTCCGCGCCCGCCTTCCATGGCCTGTGAATATCCCATATTCCTTGATTCTGCCGTTGAATCGGACGCCATGCATAGTGTAAGAACGAGCGTGAGGAAAAATTCTCTAACAATCAGCCCCCGAATCTTCTTCCAGTGCATTTTTCTGCCTCCCTTAAATTATGTAAACTGAATTCTTCCCTTCCGCAGGTATAAAATGCCCGCTTGCGGGAGAGGGGGTCAAGGGGTGAGAGCAAGCGGCTCGCCATACCCGATGACCGTCACGTTTGCCCGGGGCGTGAGCGCCCCCTTCGAGCTTGAGGAGAAAGTGACGCGGTTCTTCCCCGTCGCCAGAATGGGAACCGCTCCCTGCGGTTTCACCTCGGTTATAAGCTGACCGTTAGGGCCGTATAGTTTGCAGTCTTCCGGAGAATAAAACTCAAGGTAGCTCCCGGATTGCATTTCCACCGGGAATACAAACTTCTTCCCTCCGATGGTAATTTCCGGGTTGCGCAGAGTATTTGACACCATGGGGAGAGCTTTGACCGGGCTGATGAAACAGCGCGCCTCTTTTCCGGCGGGGACATTGTTCATCCAGAGTCCGAAGGACTCCACTTTCCCAAAGTCAATGGTTTCGCGGTAGACATTGTACAGCCATTTGCCGTCGTTCCAGACATAATCGCTCCAGCGGGTGGACTCGGTTTCTACCAGCTCGCAATAGCGCCAGCCGGTGAAATCCACAGTGAGATAGCGGTCCGCGAGGGCGCCGTAAGAGATATTCTTCGGGCTCTCCAGCCGGAATCCAAGGATTTCACCCTGCCCGTCGCCATACACCCAAACACCGAGCGCCTGATTTCCGGAGAGGTTGAGCAGGGGCTGGAAATTCCTGTCCAGGCGCGTCCAGGAAGCATTGCGGGGGATTTTCCCGTTGCTCTGGACTGAGAGGAGACCGCTTGTCCCCCCCGCCTTCACCTGTTCAGTGGACATCCGGAATTCGAAGGCGAGACCGTCTGCGGCGCGGCGTTCCTGGCCGAATACATCAGGCTTCGTAAAATCGGTCAGCGTCACCGCGTCCGGGGCATCGTACTGCCCGGCGGACATGAGCGCCTCGATACGCAGTTTCACCGGCTGGGATGCACATGTATTATCAACTTGCCAGGCGCAGCTCGGATGTTTCAAACCCTCCACTTTGTGCACTGCGTAAAAGGCGGGCTTGAATCGCCATCGGCCATTGGGATCCTGGTAGAGGGTGAATTCTTTCCCCGGCTGGCGGAGTTTTTCTTTAACCGATTCGCCGAAGTAATTGGTGCGGCGGAGATCCTCATAGGTTTTCAGGATTGCCACAGCCCGCTGGAAAGCGGGAATTTTAATGAGGCTTTCACGGTCGATCGCACCGGTAAGAGATATGCCGGCGTCAAATCCGATGAGTTTGCAGCCAAGGTACGCGATGACATCGGAAAAGGACGGTTCGATCTGGGGAGGTGTAAAAATCTGGAAATTCCACCATCCCAGGTGCAGGGGCAGGAGCAGGCCTCCGTTGACTGAAGCGGCGTGCTGGTCGAGGAACCGCTTGTGCCCCCGGTTCGGATAGTCCCACGCCTGCCACCGTGAGCGGAACTGCCAGAAATGGTGCCACATGGCGCTCATTTCCATCCCGACCGGTTTCTTCAGGTTTTTGGCTATCTCGAATACGAATTTATCGGCATAATACCAGCAGTTCTCTCCGCCCCGGAGTATGGAACTGCCGTCGATGGCGTCCAGGTATACGCCATCGAAATCGCAGTAATTCACAATGTCAGCATGATTCTTGGCGATCTCGGCGAACAACGGCGAGTCTACATCGGGGACGAACAATCCGAAACATTCTTTCAGATGGCGGGCTTTCGCGCCCTGGGAGTGCGGAGCAGCTTTGGTGCCGAGCGCGCCCCGCTTGCAGCCCGTGAATTTGTAAGGCGGCTCGGATGTTACCCCGCCGAAGGTGACCAGCTCACCCCCGATATGAATCACCACGCTGTTGTGCTCGAAAAATCCGGTTATAGTGGTAATACCTTTGGTGGACTCGGTCACCGGAATTTCTGTCGCATCCGCAGGAATCGGCCCGGCCAGGGTGAACGTCCGGAATGCATCGAGATAAGGGCTGGGAACGGGAGTCACATATTTGGACTGCTTGTCGATAAAGAACGCATAGGTATGGAAAATCGAGGATATTCCCGCCTGGTGAAGCCGGGAAACGATGTTCTTGTAAGTATCCCAGCCCTGGGAAAATTTCTCCTTGTTGAGCGCAAAATCGCCGAATTTGAAAAAGGAGGCGCTCCCACCGTGATTGTCGATCTGGTTGATTCCGATACTCCTGGCCATCGCTATCCAGTCATCGACTGTCGACTCAGTCAGGCTGCCGAAGTTGAACAGGTAGGAGCCGTGATTGAACGGAATTTCCCGCGCCCAGGGACCGGCAACTGTGGAATAGGGCATGTCGCCGTCGCTGGTGAGCACCTCTCGGAGGGTCGGAAGAATGTCCCCCTGGGGAACACCGACCAGCGCGACTTTGGCCCCGGCCAGACCGAACTTCTGGTGGCAGGCCGCCCAGAGATGAGTCTGCAAGGCCGGAAGTTGGTCAACATGGGTGAACAGGTTCAGAGAGAGGGCGCAGGCGGCGAAAGGCTCTTCCGGCTTTCCTTTCAATGTGAGGGGGATATTCAAAAACACGAGCGATTCGATATCGCCGCCCCTGACCGATTCCACTTCCAGAACGATATACCGGCTCTTGACCGTGGTTTTCAGGAAAGCACTGATTCCCGAACCGGCAAACTCAAGAGATATCCTGCCGCCTTCCGCAGAAACCTTCGAAACGGTAAAGGTTTTCCCCTCCTTATTCACCTGGGCGCAGGAGGTGGGCTTCGAGTTGTCGCAGTAGTCTTTCCCCGTTTTCTTGTCGATGAAGGTGAGATTCTTGCCGTCCGGAGCGATTTCGTAGCGGAAACTGCCGTTTTCCAGAACCACCGAAGTCTGGGCGAATGTAATGGAAAAAAACGGTATGAACAGAATCGGGAAAATCAGCATGAGCTTTCGCATAACGCTTTCTCCATTTTAAGAGTCAGGAAGGAATTGCATTTCCCTGCCATCCTTTTTATACTTAACCATGCAAGATAATACACTTTTCGCTATGCAGGTACGGATTTCCTTCGAATAAGATGACTCTGCAAAAAGTATTAAAAAGTTCTCGGATTTATCGAAAACCTCACCCGGCCTTCGGCCACCCTCTCCTAATTAGGAGAGGGTAAAAACAAAGCGCATAATGAGTTACCCCCTCTCCTGACTAGGAGAGGGGGACAGGGGGTGAGGTAAAGAAATACCGCAAAATAATGTACAACTGACTTTTTGCTGGATCATCGTATAAGGATATTAAAATAATGGCTGCCGTTCTCTATAAAATTTTTTTTTCTATACTGGTTTTATGGCTGTTCCTGAGTCCTATTGAAAGCTTCGCCCGAGACACCCTCAAACTGGAATTGGACGGCACCTTCCTCAGCCGTTTCGTCTGGCGGGGAGAAATGTGGACCGACGACCCGGTGTACTGGCAGACGGTAACATTCCGCTACCGGGGATTCCGCTCCTACAACTTTTTTAATATCGACCTGACTGATATCAACCACGACAAATATGAATGCAATGAGTATGATTATATACTCGACTATACCTTTTCATTCTACCATTTCAGCATTGCGCCAGGTGTGCTGCGGTTCACATCGCCCACCAATTTCTTTGCAACCAGCACCAAAATCACCCTCGATGTGAAAACCGGCCTGCCGTTCCAGCCGCGCCTGCGAATCCGTATCGACCCTTATAAGTCGAGCGGCTCATATTACATCTTTTCTTTCGCCAGGACAATCTGGCTAAAAGAACCGGAAAGGTTCCTTACTATATATGGTTCTCTCGGAATGAGCCAGCCGCGGTATTACCGGAAGAATCTGGGCGACCGTATTGTATTGACCGATGCCCTCCTGGGTGTAAATGTACCGTTTAGTCTCGGCGGGGGATTCGTGCTCACTACGCTGATGGAATTCACCTCGCTCCTGGACAGTTCCGTGCGAAAAGCCCAGGATGAAAAAGGCGCCCGTAAGGATGCGGTAACATACGGAGTCACCTTATCACGACTGCTGGAATTCTGAATTTCAAGGCGCGTCCGGGCCGACATCGGTGGGAGTCAGCGGGCGGTACTTTTTCGGAGCCTGGGAGTATTCGTCCGCTCCCACATCGGTATTGAACTCGAACGGCCGCTTTTCGCTGTCCCTCAGGTCGCGGGGCTGGCCGTCCATGTCGGTATTGTCCACCCAGTGAATCCAGTACCACTGGGTTTTTTCCGCGCTGTCGATTGCGGGGCTGTCCGGCGAAAGCCGCCAGAGGCCGTCCGGCTCTCTCGCCAGTTTCGGGTCAACTACCCGCACCGACATTTCCGGCAAATCCCTCCCGATTTTGAACGCCCCCTTCGGATTCCAGAAAATGTTCCCCACCCAGCGGAAACCGGTCTCGCCGCCGCCCTTGATGAACTGAGGTGCTGAGCCGACCCCCAGAGCGGGGCCTCGTCACGGTTCGCGCCGAGGTCGGTGTCGCTGTCGAGCACACCGGGGACGCTGTGTTTCAGCGCCCGGTTGAAAAACGAGAATCCTTCCACGGTGACATAGGAGCATCCTTCCATAAAAAAAGCGTACTCGCCGGTGAACCGCGCTTTCCCCAAGTGTTTCGCGCGGATGATGATTGGGGCTTCGGCGGTTCCCTTCGCCTGGATCTTGAGCGCGCTGTCATCGAAACGATAATCCCCGTCCGCGGCCTCGATAATCGACCCGGGGAGAGCCCGTAAAACAGCAGCGCGGAACTGTTGCGCGGTGGAAACCTCGATGGTGTTCGAATTATGGAGAAAGCTTCCCGCGCATCCAATTACGATACAGGTAATCAACAGGAAAGGAAGAAAAATCCGGAAGAGTTTTTTCATAGGATTATCTTTGGGCGGGATTATTGATAAAAAGGATTTTCTTTCTATAGGGCTTAAAACTACAGCCCCCTAAATCCCCCAAAGGGGGACTTAAGTGCCTAAAATACAAAATGTAACTAATTTTTTCTGAATATGCTGCACCAACACGTTATTATCTTTTCTATGTTAAGTCCCCCTCCGGGGGATTTAGGGGGCTGCCTTCCAACAGTTTGCATAACTGTTTGTTTAATAATAATTTGATAAAATACTTATGTAACTTTATGAATATTCCGGGTTAGGCGATTCTGAGAAAGAATAGGGAAAACAGATTAAGAACTTATCCGTAAGAATTTTCACTCGTTTTAAGGTAGCCCCCTTTTCCTATTTATCGTTGTACTCCAGAAAGTTCAAAAACAGCTTCTTCGCGATTGCCGACTGCGGGCGCTTCGATTTCAGCTCCGGCACCAGGGAGAGGGTGCTAAGGATGATCCGCCCGTCACCGAACGGAATCCGTGAGACCGCGGTGAGGATGTCCTTACGGTTCTGGGCGGCGAGCGCGACCACCGTTTCGTTCCCGATGCGGCCCATGTTCAGCCCCCAGACATCGCTCCGGTAAAACACCTGGTATTCCCATCCCATGGACTGCGCGGTGGGAAGATCGGTCAGAAGGCTGCTCTTCCCCACAAACAGACGGCCCTGATTGCCCCAGCGGGCGCTTCCGGTATACTGGATGGCCTGGTAGGCGTAGATGTCGTCCAACTGCTGCGCCCAGAGGTCTGCGTGATCGAGCACAACCAGCGTGGCGCCGTTCTTCACCTGCTCCATGATCAGCCGGTACAGGGTGCGCGTAGACCGTCCGAAATCATGCGCTCCTACCACGATGTAATCCAGCTTGGGACTTTGCGGAGTGAACTCCGGGAGTATGATCCCCCGAGCCTCCTTCAGAAGAGAATTGACCGCCCCGGAGGTGTCCACCACTGCGCCTTTGCCCCTGAGGCCGGGACCGCTGAGGTAATCCACCGCGAATGCATCGTCCACGCCGGTGCATTTCACCCCGTCGCTGCCCGTAATCCGGGCGTTGAGCTTGTAGTAGCCGGGTTTGGCGACCGGAGGCATGGCAACACCTTCGACTAAAAGCTGCCCGAATTCCTCTCCTCCGAGGATTGTCACCGGGTAGGATTTGGTAAACACCGAATTCCCGCCGGGGTCTTTCATGTCCAGTTCAAGGGTTAGATTCCCCTTCAAATCCTTTTCATTCACGATATAGAGGTCAGCGACCGGCGCGGTTCCCCTGGGGAGAACCTTGTCGCGGATTTTGACCGCCACATACAGCGGCTGGTTATAGTACTTGATGATGGCGGGATCTCCGGTGGGGTTCCTGTACACATCGACTATGTCCGTGTGGGTGGCTTCGCAGGCCCAGCCGTTCAGATTATAGGCATCGATGACATTGGAAATACGGGCGTTTTCGATAATACGGCCGTGGAAATAGTGCATGTTCTTCCCCAGCGCGAGGGTGAGGGCGTCCACTGTGGGGAACGCCGCCCGGAATCCGCTCTCGTCGAGGAAACGGTCATAGGCGTTGAACCAATCGAGATGCTCGCGCTCCCGCCAGCCGTCCGAGGTTCCCTGGCTGTCGATGAATTCCTTGATTTTTCCGAGGCGGAACATGGTGCCGATCGCTCCCTCCTCGCCATAGAAGATGATCTCATCCTTGCGCACATGGTGGGTGGAATCGCCGTCCACGGTGTTCAGGCGCATGTAGTTACCGGGATTGCGGTAATAATCGTCCAGGTAGCCTGCCTCCCGGTTCCAGTGGTGCATGTCGAACCAGCCGTAGGTGTAGCCTTTCGGATCCGTCGGCTTATAGAAGAGTTTCATCGGGTCGTCCGGCTTGACCTGCCAGGCGGGATAGCTTCGGTCACGGTCTCCGGTGTAGATGAGAATGCGGGTAGGGTCGAGTTTCCGTACCCGGGCCATGTTGCTCATGTCATCCGCATCCGGGGGATTCTGGTCTTCGTTCTTGAGCATGTAGGCCACAAGGGAAGGCGAAGAGCGGTCGCGCATGACAAACCGGAAGAGCTTCTTACGGCGCATGGCGAGGGTGACCGGATCCATGAATGGCTTGCCGCGATCGTCGTTGCAGCGGTAGCCCGCCGATTCCCCGGTGGAGAGCAGCCCCGCCTCCTCGCAGGCGGAGAGGAGGTTCTGATGGCCGATGGCGTTATGGAACGCGACCGTGTTGAATCCCATCTGAATGGCGACCTCCACATCCTTCCTGGCCCATTCCGGGGTGGGAAACATGCCGTTCCCGGGCCAGAAACCACGGTTCACCGCGGCCATCATGAATATCCGCCTGCCGTTCAGGTACATCCGGTAGTCGCCGTCCTTCATGGAGATATCGAACCAGCGGAACCCGAACCGGCGGGTCATGGTGTCGAGCGCCGCGCCGTCGGCGCCTTTGAACGTCACCGAGGCGACATAAAGGTGCGGGTCGAGGAGGTCCCAAAGCTCAGCCTTCGGCGCTTTCACATACAGGGAAATCTCTTTGCCGGAAGCCGGAACCGTGGCTGAGACGCTCTTTGTGAACACTACATTCGACGGATTCTTCCACTCGTGGACGACCAGGGAAACAGTCCCTTTCTTCTCAGCACCGGAGGAATTCCCCAGCATAACGAATACATCGGCCTCTTTTGCCTGCGGTTTGTTCAGGACATAGATGTCATCTACATGCACCGTATCCACCGCTTTCAGGGTCACCGCGCCGGTGATGCCCCCGAACCCGTGGACAGCCGGGATCATGTACTTTCCCCAGGGAAATGTCACATGCGCCGGCCAACTGAAATTCCCGATCGGATCGGTGATGCGGACATCCAGGCGGTTCTCCCCGCCGAACACCGCCGCCGGGGTGGCGTCCGCCTCGAACGGGGTGTTCCCGATGACATCGTATCCCACGAGCTTCCGGTTCACATACACCTCGGTGCGCAGGTTGGCCGATTCGAACGCCAGGAATATCTTTTTCCCCTTGAGCGCTGGATCAAGGGTGAATTTCGTGCTCCACCAGGAAACGCCGCGATAGTCGCCTGCGATGCCGACCGGGTTGCCGGGGGCGCTCCAGTAATACTCCTCGACCGTTCCGGGAACGGTCACCTTTTTGCCGTTCTGGGCGTCCAGACGCTCCCAGCCGCATGTGGGCGGATTGGAGGGAATCTTCGAGTAATCAATGGGCGGCAGGAATACTTCGTCATCCGTCCAGGAGGCGCTCCGGTCCAACCAGAGCTGCCAGCCCACCCCGGAAAGGGTTTTCTCAGAGTGCCCCGGAGCGGCGTGGGAGAGAGTATAACCGGAAACCAGCAGCACCAGAAAGAGCACAATACTTTTTCGAGCGATAGCCATGGGATACACGGTGCGCAATCCTTTCGACAGGAGGTTGACCTTTAGAGAATTTATGGATGCGGATTAATATACTAGAAATGGAAGAGGATTCAAGGAGAGAAAGAAAAAGGCCCTGAGAAGGACGCTTTTCGGAAACGAAAAGGAGGGAGCAACTATACAAAAAGGATAAAGGCGTAAATAACATGTGCTTGTTGTGCCGCCTTTAAAAGCTCTGCGCTCCTTGCTTATGAAGTCATAACCACGGGCATGAGTCGTACACTTCAGGGCGTCGGCTCTATCTCTTTGTCAGACAAATAGGAATCACCGAAGGCGTTCTTCAACCTCTTCTAACGATATCGTCTTCTGATCCTGTTTTAATGAATCAAGGAGCGCCAGGAAGGTGTGATTCCGACGTAACAATTCTACCTCTGTCGCGAACTCGCCGACTTTCCAAACCGCTGGAATTTGTCCGCTTGTAAGTTCTTCAAAAATTTCTTTCAAGTTCTCTTTTAATCTCTATGGGTTAAATTCCCCGCCGCTTGCGGCGTTTGAAAAGAATAAACCTAACAAGATACCCCGCTGCTTGCGGCGGGGAGTTTCATTTCAGTAAGCGTTTCACCCTGTGTTCGGTAGTCAGGATATTCCTCTAACCACCCGATCCACATATCGTCTTCTTTGTAGTAAATGAATTTTGTTTTCATTCATTATAGCCGCGAAAAATACAAAAACCGCGCCGGTTCATCGGTGGGATTGATGTTGGAATGGGGCGTAAAACCGGTAGGCGGTATCTTGTAAGCCGTGCCGGGATACTGCCAGCGTATCTCCTTGCCGAGGAATGCCAGATTTTTCCCTTCCAGAACCAGCCAGACCTCCTCGGTTCCCGGACCGTGGCTGTGCGGCTGGCCGATGCTCATCGGCTCGAAGGTGATATAGTTCACCGCTTTGATCGTTGCAAGGCCGTCCTGTGTGGTCAGCACATTCTTTCCGTTATGGCTCCAATGCATTTTTAGATAGCCGCTGTCACGGTAGGGCATGGTTTTCTCGTCTTTTACCACCAGCTCCTTTTTCGGAGTGAATCCGGCGGGAACCGGTTCATTGATGAGATACATGACCAGGAGATTGTCGCCGGTGTTGGCCATTGTAAATTCCAGACCTTCCGGAACCAGGATGAAAATGCCGCTCCGCAGTTCTGTCGTTTTTCCCGCTGTTTTGATTATCCCTTTCCCGGACTCGATAAAAAACACTTCCTGTTCCCCCTTCAGCCTGGTGGGAGTAGTAACCGCCTGTGGATCGATAGTCGCCCGTGAGAAGCGGTTGGCCTGGGTGAGCACCGCCCCTTTTCTTGCCGGTTTCAGCGGGTCGCCGGTGGACCTGGTCAGGACTGCCCGTTCGGTGATGGAGCCGTGGGTGTTAAACGGGATGGAATTCTGCCAGCTCCCCAGGAAAAGATCGATATCGGGGTCCTTCTGGGGATCGAGAGGTGCGGGGTCAAGCTGGTTCTGGGCAAAAGCGCCGGCAGAACCGACCAAAAGGAGGAGAAACAAGAATGAGAATTGTTTAGGGGACATCGGGTTCTTCCGGTGTGAAAAAAACCTCACCCGGCCTTCGGCCACCCTCTCCTATCCAGGAGAGGGTAAAGACATAGCCACTAATGAGTTACCACCTCTCCTGACTAGGAGAGGGGGATAGGGGGTGAGGTTTATAACATTAGGAAATAATGTAATATTTACTTTTTGCCGGTTCATCATTTTATTCCCGGATACTATTTATTCCTTGCGCAGGACGCAGAATACCCCTCCGAGTTCACCGGTGAGCGGGATTCCTTTGGGGACAGGCCGGAATTTCTGATCGTAGACGGCAACGAGAGCAAATCCCCCCAGCCTGCAGTATGATCGGAAATCTTCATCGTACCAAAGCCTTAAGCGGTGTTTTTCCTCGAAAGAAAATTGTGTTCCATTGTCACGGACTCCCATGTTCAAAACCACGTTCCTGATTTTGTTTTCACGGTCATAGCAGTCCAGCTTCCAGGATACATCAATTTTCATCGCCCCTTTGTTCACTGTCCAGGTTTCATAAGGGTATTTCTCGTATTCCAGATCGTTGCAGGCAAAAAAGAGCTCGACAATGTACAACCCGCCCCGGTTTACCGTTTCAGACATGATGCTGAAATGGCTGGCAAGACTCTCGTCTGTCACACAATAGCTAAGACTGCTGATAAGCGTGATGGCGGCATCGAATTTCCTGTCGAACCGTATGGACTGCATGTCGCCCTCCACCACTAAGGCGAGGTCGAGGGTACCATGTCGTATGATTGCGGCCTTCGCGAATTCCACCATGCTCCTTTCGATATCATACCCGATGATCCTGTAGCCTTTTTTTGCGAAACCTACGAGAAACATTCCTGAACCGCAGGCAGCCTCAAGGATAGACGTAACTGGTAGCGCCGCATGGTTTCTAAAACAGTCCTGCAGGAAATCTATTTCTCCGGAAATATCGCGGTCATAGGTAAAGGCGATGTCGTAGTATTCCGGAAGTTTATAAAGTTGCGGGGGTTCAGCATGCTGGACCCCTACTTTGGTATGCACTAAGATTCCTTTTTTAAAATTCTGAATATGATTCCGGGAAAAAATCCCCCCGCCGCATAAAGCGGCGACCCCCTTATTAAGTGGGTAAAAGCTGCCTGCCAAAATGATTCCCCCCTTACTAAGGGGGGATGTCCGAAGGACTGGGGGGATCCGTCAGAACTCGGGAAAGAAAATGCAAATATAATAACATCTAAGCAGTTATAAAAGAGATTTATAAGGAAGTGATTATTGTTGTTTATCAAGCTTTGAGAGCTTGTATTGGAGGGAAGAGCGGGGGATTCCGAGGATTTCAGCAGCCTGAGAAAGATTCCCGTTTGAGCTTGAGAGCGCCCAGTTGATTATTCGGTTTTCCATATCGAAAATTGTTTGTTCCAGATTGAGCGATTGAATTCCAATGAATGATATGGATACCGGACCTTCAGGCGCATAGGGAGATAAGAGTTCCGGTATATCGTGCACATCCAATTCGTTGCCGGTGCTGAAAATAACGGTCCTTTCAAGAATGTGTTCAAGTTCTCTGACATTACCGGGCCAGTTGTAATGCTCCAGTTTTTCCAGAGCGGCAGGTGTTATGGTCAGATGGCCGCGGTTCAGCTTGAATACCAGGCGCTTGAGGAAATAATTTACCAGTATGGGGATATCCCCCGCTCGGCCTCGGAGCGGAGGGATAGAGAGCGGAACAACGTTGAGACGATAGTAGAGATCTTCTCTGAACGCGCCGGCTTTAACCAGCGCTGCGAGTGAACGTTTCGTGGCGGCGATGACACGTACATTAACCCTGACCGACCCCGTTCCTCCCACCCGCTCTAAGGATCGCTCCTGGAGGACCCGAAGCAGTTTAACCTGAATATCGAGGGGAACATCATCGATATCATCCAGAAAGATCGTACCGCCGTGAGCAAGCTCAAACCTGCCGAGTCTCCGCCGGACAGCGCCTGTGAAAGCGCCCGGCTCATAACCGAAAAGTTCGGCTTCCACCAGTTCCCTGGGCAGCACGGCGCATGAAACGGGAATGAAAGGGGCCGAGGCGCGAAACGAAGTTTCGTGAATGATTCGTGCGACCAGTTCCTTCCCCGTTCCGCTCTCGCCCTCGATAAGAACCGTTGTATCCGTTCCTGAAATGGCATGGATACGGGCGAGGATTGTCCGTATCGGTTCTGAATCGCCGACGAAACTGGTTTCTTCTCTCCCCGTGCGGAGCTGCTGTCGAAGAATTTCATTCTCGTTTTCCAGATGGATGTATTTGCGCAGCCTGTCCAGTTTCAAGAGAAGTTCTTCCGTGGAAAAAGGTTTTTGCAGATAATCGAAAGCGCCCAGTTTCATCGCATCCACAGCCGTTTCTACAGTGCCGTAAGCGGTCATCACCAGTACCTGCTGTTCGGGATTATGTTCTTTCACCTCTTTAAGAAATGAAATTCCATCCTGGCCGGGCATGCAGAGATCGGTAAGTATGACATCAAAATTGGTTTTTTTAAGATGCGGTTCCGCTTCCAGCGGATTGGACACCGCAACAGCAGAATATCCGGCTTCCCGAAGTTCTTCTTCCAGAATAGACCGCTTTATCGGTTCATCATCGACTATGAGAATAGTTCCCTTTTGTTCAGACAAGGCTGCAATCCTTCTGGTAAACCCTTGGAATTTTAATTTCGAACCGGGCCCCTCCAAGGGATGATGGCCGGGAAGACAGCACCAAATCGCCGCCGCCGGCCCGAATAAGCTGACGGGAAATCGGCAGTCCTAATCCGGTGCCCCTTCCCGAAGGTTTTGTAGTATAGAATAATTCAAATATTTTCTCTTCGCTTTCCTGCGGAATACCGGCGCCATTATCTTCAACGGATATATATACCCATTTGGCGTCGCATACTGCCTCGATGAATATTTCCGGTGCATCCTTTTCTTTCACCGCTTCGACCGCATTAAGGACCAGATTCAGCAAGGCCTGAACCATTGCCGGTTTATTGCATAAACATGTACAGGTTCCGGGTTTATGCCATGTCAGCTTTATTTTCCGGAATTTCAACTTCCCCTGCATCATTACTTCAAGAGTGTCGACGATGTCTGAGGTCATGCAAACTTCCGCCGTAGCTATAGTGCCCGAGCGGGCAAACATCAGCATGTTCTCGATCACCTCATTGATCCGCTCCAGTCCCTCGTGAATCATGGGGAGAAATTTGGTCTGGCGCTCGCTTTTTACCGATTCCGCTTCCAGATATCGAACACACTCCAGCATACCGTCAAGGGGGTTGCGAATCTCATGGGTAAGACCCGCGGCCATTTCGCCGAGGGCCGATAAACGTTCTGTATGGATCATTTTCTTCTGGATTACCGCCCGCTCATGCTCTAGCGTATTAAGGCGGCGCACCATTTCATTAAAACCATGGGCCAGTGACTCGATTTCCCGCGTTCCCTTGAGCTCGAGCGCAGTTTCGGGTGTTTTTTCAGGAGTAAACCGGGAGACTTCCCTTTCCAGGATATTGATCGGCCGGCTTACTTTTACTGAAACAAACCATGCTCCGGCAAAAATCAAAATCAAAGCTCCGGTCATTCCGATGCTCAATACAATAAACAAATGGGTCAAACTCTCCAGGGCATGTTTTCTCGAAAACCCGATATGCAGCCAACCCAATTGACCGGACATGATGGGAACGGAAACATCTAATATGGGACCTTCGCCGGTCCGGAATCTCAAAACCTGTTTTCTGTTATTCTTCAATATTTTCTGTAATTCAAGCGGGAACCCGTTCTTAAAGGTATGGGAAATAATACCGCCGCCGGAATCTTCGATACACATATAGGTTATGTTCTGATCGGTCGAAGCAGCTTTTTCCATGGCCTCCATGAGTGATACCCTGTCGCCTACCAGCAGTTGATCAATAACCTGGCTGGCAATGATTCTGGCAAGACTTTGACTTTTATCCTCCATAATGCGTTCGTTAAGCTGCATAATGCTGACAATAAAATAAATCCCCAGAGGCAATAAGAGTACCGCTAACACCCCGGTTCCCAACCACATCAATAATTGATTCAGAGACCAGCGGCTGAAATTCAATTTTTCTCTCTTATCTGTTCGTAGCGTTTATAAAGCTTTAAAGCGGAAAGATAGTCTTTTTCCCGCGCTGGAACAAACCGTTTAATTCCGATTGACGCAAGAATAGCTCTGCCTTCCGGGTCCTTGTCCAGATTTAAAAATGCATTTTTCAGGGAATCTGCAAAAGTATACCGCAGATGATTCGAAACTATCACCGGCGGGGGACCAAAGGTTTCACTCGACCAGATTTCTCTCAACCGCTCTTTCAACGAAGGATCTTCACGTTTCGCCGATTCCCATACTATTGAATGGACAGCGGCGGCGTTCACAATTCCTCGATCCACCGCAAAGATGGAACGATCATGGCTGCCGGTGAAAATGATGTTTTTAAAAAAATTGTCGGGATTGATATTTTGTTCTTTCAGCATCACGTAGGGAATGACATACCCGGTAAAAGACTCCGAATCGGAAAAGCCTATTGACATACCCCGTAAATCCATCACTGATTTTACTGCGCTCCCTCTGGGAACGATGATTACGGAATGATATTGTTCCCCGTTGACAAATTCAGGCTCAACAAGGAGTCTTATGCTCCCGCTTGACAAGGTGAATACATAAGGACCTGTGCAAACAAACGCAACATCGATCTCATGTGTTTCCAATGCCCGGCGGAGAGCTTTGTACGAGGATTTGAGAATTATGGATTCCCGAAGACCAACATTCCTGGCGATTCGCTCAACCAGGTCCTGATACATAGAAAATGTAGACTCGACGCTCCACATCGTTGCCACAGCAAAACGGAGAGAAGATACATTTTGGCTGTATACCTGTGTTTTCAGCCCAATGGGCGACCGGACCGAAAAATTAACGTAAGGTTCATGGTTTTTAACAAGGTAATGGAGAAGTACGAGAGAACAGAGAATAATAACGGTAAAAGCTATTCCGGCGATGACTGTTTTGTATTTTTGATGAAACATACAGGTATCGCTTTCTATGAGCTATGCAGCATAAAGTTGAATCATGGATTTAAACATGACGACCAATTTTATTGCGTTTCATTTCAACATAGATGCCGAAACAAGTTCGGCATGACACGTGTCATCCTGAACTCGTTTCAGGATCTAAACACTCAAAATATGCTCAATTATTAATGTCGTCATATTTATTTACCAAAACCCGCCCCTCAGAAATGAATTTTTCGTATAAGATAACGGCACTAAAATATACGGATAAAAGGGGAAGTGTGATAGGAAAAATTACCGGATTGCGGGAGAATGGGAGGATGTGTGGTTTGGAATGTCGTCATAACTGGTGAGCCCGGAAGGAATCGAACCTTCGACCCTCGGCTTAAAAGGCCGGTGCTCTACCGGACTGAGCTACGGGCCCACCGCTTTTGGCTAACAAAAAAGTAATATCAATTTTCTATAAGAGCCAATTGCAAAAGTAGTTTTTAAATGAAAAAATGATAAGTTTTTATTACTTCAGCCCCCTTACCCTCAGTCCCTTTCCCCCGAAGGGGGCAAGGGAAGTCGTCGCTCCACAGTCTGTTCCTGCCCCCTCCGGGGGAAGGATGTCCGAAGGACAGAAAGGGGGCTGCTTCAAATATCGACTTTTGCAATTAGCTCAGATATATAATATATAAGAAAAAATTTTACAGTCAAACCAAAAATCTCCAGATCAGCCAAGATATCAACGGTTCTTTCTTTCAGAGCGCAAAGCCTTTATTCGGAAACTTTCGCAACCAGCTTGCGAATTCCGCCCATCACCTGCTCTTCCACTTTTTCGGAAAAAGGTCCGGAAAACTGGGTGTCCATCAGGGCTTCGCCGCCTTCGTATCCGCCTTCTTTGAGTATTTTCAAAGTAGGCAGGTAACCGAAC
>JAUYCD010000149.1 GCA_030692375.1 Candidatus Latescibacter sp.
TTTTCTTAATCTGAAGAGCCTTTTGCAAAAGTCGTGTTTTACATAAAAAGTGATGAGTTTTTTACTTCAGCCCCCTAACCCTCGGTCCCTTTCCCCCGAAGGGGCAAGGGATGTCGTTGCTCCACAGTCTTTTCCTGCCCCCTCCGGGGAAGGATGTCCAAAGGACAGGAAGGGGGCTGCGTCAAACAATCTCGACTTTTGCAAATGGCTTATTATATAGTTTCGACATATATAACAGTTGGGAAGTTTAATAATTTTTTAAGAAATATTTGGCAAATTATACATGGCGACATAAATAATTGCACATGTTTAAGTGTTTAGATCCTGAAACGAGTTCAGGATGACACATGTCATGCCGAACTTGTTGCCGCTTCGCGGGAACGATGAAAGCGCAGCGCATCTTTTAGCAACCGTTGCGGCATCTATTTTGAAGAGAAACGCAATAAAATATGTCGTCGTGTATACAAAAATAGCCCTTTAAAAATGTATATATGATATTGTTTAATATTGTGTTTAGAGATTGTATATGAAATGTCTCGTAACAGGCGGAGCCGGATTCATCGGATCAAATCTGGCAGAAAAGTTGTTGAATACCGGCAATGAGGTTGTGGCGCTTGATGATCTCTCGACCGGAAAACTGGGGAACATTGAAGCCTTCCTGAAAAATGATCGCTTTCGGTTTATCGAGGGCACTATCACCGATCCGCAAACGTGCAGCCTGGCCTGCCGCGGGGCAGAGTACGTTTTTCATGAGGCCGCCGTATGCAGTGTTCCCGAGTCCATCAAGCACCCCAGAGAAACCCTTGAAGTAAACGTTACAGGTACTGCCAATGTTTTTCTTGCCGCACGCGATGCACATGTCAGAAGAGTAGTGTGGGCGTCATCGACTTCGGTGTACGGAAATTCCGAGATACTTCCGAATATTGAATCCATGCCGCTCTACCCGCTTTCCCCTTACGCCGCATCTAAGGCAGCGGGGGAAATGTTCGCCCGAGCTTTCAGTGAAGTGTTTGATATATCCATCATCAGTCTTCGATATTACAATGTCTTCGGGAAACGTCAGGACCCCTTTTCCGCTTATGCCGCGGTCATCCCGCTGTTAGTATCAAGGCTGCTCAGGGGAGAGCGTCCGGTTATTTTTGGCGACGGCAATCAGACCCGTGACTTTATCTACATCGACAATGTAGTAGATGCCAATATACTCGCCGCAGTCAGTGCTCCCGATGATGCTGGTGGAAAGGCATATAATATCGGCTGCGGGAGCCGGATTACCATCAATGAATTGTACGCGATACTGGCGGATGAGCTTGGTTTCAGGCCCGAACCTCTTTATGAACCCCAGCGGGCCGGAGAGGTGCGGAATTCTGTTGCGGATATCAGCGCCGCCCGGAGAGATTTTGGATATAATCCCGCCATTACTGTCAGGGAAGGACTGAAAATGTCACTGGCCTGGTATAAGGAGAATTTCGGCGCCCGATGAATAGCAGAAAGATACTGATACTCTTATTTCTGACCTGTTTCGTTTTCGCGACTGCTTTGATGAACTGCAGTAAAAAGGAAGCACCGGTTCTGAGGGCATACGATGCCAAAAATCATACCCTGATTGTTCTCTCCGGAAAGCAGATGAAAACGATCAATTTTTATGAAAAAGCCGATTTTGTCGTTGTCGGCGGCAGTTTAGGCGGTATCGCCGCAGCACTGGCGCTCTGCTCAAACGGCCGCGAGGTAATTCTCGTTGAAGAATCGGACAAGATCGCCGGATGTTTTGCGGTCGAAGATACCCTTTCTTTTGCAGAGGGTGAGTTTGTTGAAAAAACAGGGTCTTCGCGAACCTATCAGATTTTCCGCTCGAAAATCCTTGATTGGTACAAGAAACAATCTCTTTCACCCCCATCCATTGCACCTGAATTCAATCCGGCCCTGGGTAATTTCCGTTTCCGCAATTTTTGTTTCGAAACCGGCGCCGCGCTGGATGTCATCAATGAGATGCTTGAAAAAAACAAAAAAAACGGAAAATTGACTGTATTATACCGTCATAAGATCGCCAGGGTCCTAACGTTTAATAACAGGATAGCTTCTTTTATCGCCATCGACCTGGATAAAAAAGTAGCCGACATGGTCAGCGGCTGGTTTTTCATCGATGCCAGTGTGCAGGGAGACCTTTTGGTCAAAGCAGGTATCGAGACGGTTGCGGGTATGGAAAGCAAATCCGTCACCCATGAGCCGCATGCCCCGGAAAAAGCGGATTCTCTTGTTTCACAGGAATTCTATATCTGCCCTGATTATAAAATAGATGGAAAGAAAAAAATCGGCGATCAGGTATTCGTTTATGATGTTAAAAAGGTCAACTCACCCGGTAATACCGGTGCGTATGAATTTTCAGTGATGACTGAGCCCCGGCGCATCATACCGGAGGCCCGTATAAGTGAAGAGGATATCTCCGCTGAAAATCAGAAAGGGCCGAGAGCCAGATTCGTTAAAGATTCTATAGGCATCGGATATACATTTATCACGGTGAATATGCCGGATGGCCAGCGGGCTTTTATCGAAACCAAACCGTTCCAGATTCCCTTTGGCGCTCTGATTCCGATCAGATTTGAAAATGTACTGGCGGGAAACGGCAATATCGGCGCCACCTATATCGCCTCCAGCGCTTTAAATACTCCTGAAATCGAGTGGGCCATCGGAGAAGCCGCCGGAACAGCAGCCGCACTCATAGGCGGGTATAAGATCACTACCCAAAAATTGCTGTCCGATCCGGATAAATTGCGATTTTTTCAGCGTTATCTGGTGAATAGATTCGGTGCGCCAATATACTGGTATGACGATGTCGGGCCGAACGACCCGGATTTTGAAAAAGGCCAGTTAAAACCGTTTGAAGACCCGGCTTATCATGACTCCGCCCGGACGCTTCACTATCGGCAGAGCAAATAAGGAAGCATTTCCATGGGAAAAGTCAAAGAAACGCCCCCCGCCGCTTTAATCGCCGGTATAACATTCAGTGAAGAAGTCTGGTTACATCAAGGGATGGATGTTCTCAGGGAAGAATTCGGCGCCCTGGAGATGGAAAGCCCGGTTTTTGATTTTTCCATGACCGATTACTACACGAAAGAAATGGGAAAAAACCTCCGAAAGCAGTTTTTCTGTTTCGAGCGCCCCCTGGATTTAGAAATGCTTCCGGAGATCAAACTCCGCACCAATGAGATTGAACTTCGATTTGCCCAAGGAGAAAGCGGGAATGCGGCCCGGAGGGTGAATATCGACCCCGGGTATGTCACCCTTTCCAAACTGGTGCTTGCCACCACGAAGGATTACAGCCACCGTATTTACATCGGAAAAGGAATATATGCGGAAACCACCCTCCGGTTCCTTGGCGGTACATTCACTCCTCTCGATATTACCTATCCCGATTACCAGACACCCATAGCCATTACATTTTTCAACGCAGTCCGTGAGTTTGTAAAAAAAAAAGGGTATATATGGACGCCGGGGAAAGAATAGAATATTTGCGGAAGACGATAAATGAGCATAATAACCGCTACTACGTTCTCTCGCAGCCGACCATTTCGGATGAAGAATACGATGCTCTGGCCAGGGAACTGGAAACCCTGGAAAAAGCCCATCCGGAGCTGACATCCGAAGCAAGCCCGACCATGCAGGTTGGCAGCGATATTACCATTGATACAGATGCGGTTTCTCTGACGATGGAAGCCCCGGAAGCACGGGTTACTATTCGTGAATTTCGCAGGCGTGAGCACAAAGTCCCCATGCTCAGTATATCAAACACGTACACTGAGCAGGAACTGGGAGAATTTTACCAGAGGGTAAAAAGAGAGCTCGCCGGGGAAACAGTATCGTTTAACTGTGAGCTCAAAATCGACGGGGTGGCGCTGGAGCTCATCTATAAAAATGGGAAACTGGATGCGGCGGTTACCCGCGGCGACGGCCAGGTCGGCGATGTGGTGACGGAGAATGTGCGGTACATTCACTCTATTCCCCAGGTATTACAAACCGTTCCTCCCGATTTCGAGGTGCGCGGCGAAGTGTATATGGACCGCGAAGAGTTCGAAAAAATCAACAGACAACGCCGGGAAGCGGAACTAAAAACATTCGCAAATCCCCGCAACCTGGCCGCCGGCTCTCTAAAAACCCTTGATCCCACCATCCAGGAAAACCGTAACCTCAAGTTTTTCGCGTACGGTCTCACCACGCCGCTTCCGGTTGAGCGCTCCCAGTATATCCAGCTCTTGGAGCTCAAAAACAGGGGCTTCGCGGTTAACGAGTACCTCGAGAGATACGACGATCCCGCCGAGATCTCCGGTTACCTCAAGAGAGTGGAGAGCATCCGGGACAAGCTCCCCTACGATATCGACGGTGTGGTGATTAAAGTCGATACCCTCGAGCAGTTCGACAGGCTGAAAACAACCGCCAAAAGTCCCCGTGGGGCGATAGCATTCAAATTCAGGGCCCGGCAGGCGGAAACGATCATCCGTGATGTCATCTTCTCGGTCGGCAGGACGGGGAAGGTGACTCCGGTGGCCGAGCTTGACCCGGTTTTTCTCGCCGGTTCCACCATCAGCCATGCAACCCTGCACAACGAGCAGGAAATCGCCCGCAAGGATATACGGATCGGAGATACGGTCATTATTGAAAAAGGGGGAGACGTTATCCCGAAAGTGACCACGGTAGTAAAGGATAAAAGGCCGCCCCACTCCCACCCCATTGTTTACCCTGAGCAATGCCCGGTCTGCGGTTCAAAACTGGTCAGAATTGAAGAAGAGGTGGATATCCGCTGTGTGAACGCCGCCTGTCCCGCGGTGGTGGAGAATAGTATTCTCCATTTCGCATCCCGTGAGGCAATGAATATCGAGGGGCTGGGACCGGCTCTGGTCGCCCAGTTGATGAAAACCGGACTGGTGAAGGATTTTGCGGATATTTATACCCTCACAACAGAGCAGCTCACAGCGCTGGAACACATGGGAGAAAAAAGCGCCTTAAACATCATCGGCGCCATCGAAACCAGCAAAGACCGTGACCTCTGGCATTTCCTTTTTGCCCTGGGAATCCGTCATGTGGGAACACGTACAGCCCGTGTCCTTTCCGAGCGGTTCGGATCCATTGATAAACTCCTTGAAGCAGACCCCGGGAAACTTCAGGCGGTTGCGGATGTAGGCCCGGTCATGGCGGACAGTGTATATGACTTTTTCCATAACCAGGAAAACCGCGCCCTCCTCGATCGCCTGAGAGGAGTGGGTTTGCCATTTGAAAGCAAGACTCCTCCCCGGGCAGTCGAGGAAGAATTCTTCGCCGGAAAAGTCTTTGTTTTAACAGGCAGTCTCTCGCAGTTGACACGTGATGATGCCACCGAACTCATCATTGCACGCGGCGGCAGAGTCTCTTCCTCGGTTTCTAAAAAAACCGACTATGTGGTCGCCGGCGCCGAACCCGGCTCAAAGTACGATAAAGCCCGTTCGCTGGGAGTGAAAATCATACAAGAAGATGAGTTTCTCACGCAGGTGCACAGGGAGGTGAAAACCGCTTGACACTTCACTTCATATCCCGTATATTCTTCCCTTGGAGTGGGGCTTTAGCTCAGCTGGGATGAGCGCCTGACTGGCAGTCAGGAGGTCGCGAGTTCGATCCTCGCAAGCTCCACCAAGAATACAAGACAATAAGTTACAAAGAATTTTACCTCCTGATTTCAGGGGGTATTTTTATAGCCGTCATATGCCCGTCATATGTGAAAACAAAAA
>JAUYCD010000150.1 GCA_030692375.1 Candidatus Latescibacter sp.
ATGTATGTTTTCAGGTTCCATTGTTATCTTTTTAACCGTCCTGTTCTCTGTTCGCCTTTAACAGACCTTTTGATGCATTCAAGTTGAATAAAAGTTTTTTACTTTTGTCGCCCTCGTCTTAATAAGGGGGGATGCCGAAGGCAGGGGGGATCTTTAAAGACACAGGAGCACTCAATTTCTCTTATTTACTGTATGTTGCTGACTTAACGACATACCCGTATAATTGTATCAGCGAACAACCCAACAATTGTAAGAGAAAAATGTAGCGTACAAAGGAAAAACACAAGGAGAATTCACCGTTTATCCGGTCAGGCGCTCACCTTTTCTTTCACGTTCCAAAACAGTTGATTTTTACCTCTGAAAGAAACATATTATAATACCTGAAATATACTCTTTGTAATGAACACCATCCACCAATAACCCAACGAAACAGGGAAAAAAATGGCATCGAAAGAATTTTCGATCGAACCGCAGCCGGTTAATCCGGTCAAAACAAAATACCGCCGGATTGTGACTTCCACCATTCCGGTAAAAGAGTCCTTGCCCATCCTGGAAATGCTCCGTGAAAATGAGCCGTTTTCCATGAGTGGACAGCCGCCGATTGTCTGGGACTATGGCGACGGGTTTCAGGTTTTTGACGCTTATGGCAACATGTGGCTCGACTGGTCGTGCGGCGTTCTCGTGACAAATGCAGGGCATGGCCGTAAGGAGATTCGGGATGCCGTCATTGCCGCAGCCGGGAAAGGGCTGCTCCACACCTACTGCTTTCCTTCCGAGCCGCGGGCGCTACTGGCAAAAAAACTGGTGGAGCTGGCGCCTGATCAAATGACCCGCGCATTCATCCTCACCACCGGCGCGGAAACGACCGAATGCGCCATCAAGCTGGCTAAAACCTGGGGAATGAAACACGGCGGCTCACGGAAAAATGTGATCGTAACCTTCGAGGAAGCATTCCATGGCCGTACCATGGGCGCCCAACTGGCGGGGGGAATTCCTGCGCTTAAAGATTGGATCGGCGCCCTCGACCCCTCGTTTGTCCAGGTGCCTCACCCCGGCTCAAACGTGGTGAAAGACAAGAGTTTCAAACTCTTCGAGAGTACGCTTAAAAAATTGGGAGTTGATCCCGACAATGTCGCAGGAGTGATGAGCGAGACCTACCAGGGCGGGCATTGCGGATTCTTCCCCGATGAATATGCTGTTGCGCTGCGCTCCTGGTGTGACCGTCACAATGCGGTGCTGATTTTCGATGAGGTGCAGGCCGGATTCGGGCGTACAGGAAAAATGTGGGGATTCGAACACCACGGGATCGTACCGGACATCATGTGCCTGGGCAAGGGGATGTCCTCCAGTCTTCCCATCGCCGCCGTGGTAGGCAGTGAGGAGATCATGAACCAGTACGGCCCCGGATCGATGACTTCCACCCATTCCGGACACCCGCTTGGCGCGGTGGCGGCCCTGGCGTCCATTGAAATCATCGAAAGGGAAAACCTTGTGGAAAACGCCCATGCCATGGGCGAGCATCTCTATCCCGGGCTGAGAAAAATTCAGTCGAGACATAAAGAGATTTTCGATCTTCAGGGCCGCGGCCTCGTATTCGCGCTCATGGCCATCAAGAACCGCGCTACCATGGAGCCGGACGCCGATCTTGCGTTCGATATCGTCAAGCGCTGTGTCGAGTCGGGACTTCTCATGTTTGCCCCTGTAGGCAGAGGCGGCGGGTGTGTGAAGATCGCTCCTCCGCTCTGCATCACCGCGGAGGCCATCGATGAGGGTCTGGAGGTTATCGGCAAGGTGGTTGATGATGTCATCGCTGAAGCCGGACGGTAAATGCATGGAAACCTCACCCGGCTTTTGGCCACCCTCTCAATCCACCCCACAGGTGCTTCGCACCAGTGGGGACCCCGGAGTCAGGAGAGGTTAAAAACAATGCGTATAATGAGTTCCCCCCTCTCCTGACTAGGAGCGGGGGATTGGGGGTGAGGTAAAGAAACACCAGAAAATAAAGTAAAATTTATTTTTTCCGGAGCATCATCCTTTGAAATCCCGAAACCCAAGAAGGAAGAAATTCATGAACAAACCCCCGGATGTGGCTTCCCAGGAGCATCAGGTACGCATCGAGATTCAGGATGCTGTCGCTGACGGCGTTTATGCGAATCTGTCGTTCATCACCACCAATAATTCGGAGTTTATCCTTGATTTCGCCCGGTTCCTGCCCGGAAACAGCAGGGGAAAGGTAGTGACGCGGGTGGTGCTGAGCCCCATTCATGCCAAGGCGTTCTCGAAATCCCTCGCCGAAGCGGTTGAAAACCATGAGAAAAATTTCGGAACCATCACACCGGACAGCACCCCAAAAAACATAGGTTTCAAATTGAATCCCGGAGGAAACGAAAAGGAAGAAAAAACAGGATAGCCCTTAGACAAGGCAGTCACTCTCTGCGCGAAATGAGGTGTAATAGCTCCGATACGTTTATTATCCGATACACGTCTATCGTGGGGCATCACGGGCAAGGTACTTCGTTCTGTCCCGTGTATGCCCAGGGTTATCTGCCGGTTTCCTCTGCTTGTCCTCTAAGTCTCCGTATTATCGATACAAGTCCCCGCGACCCGAAAATCAGATACATGCCAAGGGCGAATTTGATAAGGCTCTGCAGAACCAGCGCCCATCCCTGTTGTCTCATGTAGATTTGCCAGTCATGACCACCCGATTCGTTATAGAGACCATACGTCAAATTTACTGCAATTGAAGAAAGGGTCATCGGTACTTGCCATATTACCAGGATTATGCCGATGACAGTCAAGGCAAAAACGTACCAGTCATCCGTGACTCTCCCCATATCCTCCAAGACAGGACTGTCGTCCGGGAAAAGCTTCGCAGAAATAGATTCCGAGTGCCACAGCAAGGTGTAAGCCGCAATTGCCAAGAACAATAAGGGTGTGAAATATCTAAGAACGGTCGCAAGCACGCGGCTAGATTGGAAATCACTGGTAACGAAAAAAGCGGAAAGCAACTGTGTTAGGTACATCGTCCCAATAATAACGCAATACACTCCCAATCCCTTCAGAAGGACGGACATCAATTTTCTTTGTGTCATCATTAGTCTCCCTTGCAGATAACTTCTGTTTTTCTGGTTTCCAGATAAACCCGCTTACAGGTTTTGCTTCCAGATAACACTCCACGCTCAATTGCACCATGTATGGTTTCAGCATACTACTAACTCAACGCAGGTGTAAATCATCGTCATCCGCACTATAATACTATTTTAATAATTCTAATAAATCGTTTCTGACTATCACAAGCAAGATAAATATTTACCTATTTTTTGCCATACAAAAAACCGCCGCATATCACGACAGCCCCTTATGCACCCCGACTTTTGCAAAGCAAAAGCCAGGAACCCCGCATCCCCCAAAGGGGGACTTAAAAGACTGCAAGACATCACATAAATAGATGCTATCAATTTTTAAAACCAACATGTTTTATCCTTACATAGTGAAAGTCCCCCTCCGGGGGATTTAGGGGGCTGTCTTCCAAATGAAGCTATAAGTATTTGTTTAAAGATAAGTTGTGAGTATATTTAAGTAAGTTTATAAATAATTCGGGCTAAGATAAAAAATCACTTGTATCAATCGAAAAAGAGAAATATTATTCCCTGAAGAAGAACGGGAGTATACACACTCAAATTGAGGAATGATGCATGAAAAACGATCAAACATATCAGACAGGTGTTTTTCGATGGTTTATAGGGATTTGCTTCAGCATTTCCCTGCTTTACCCTTTAAGCGCTCTTTGCGCTCCGGCGGCAGCCGAATGGAAAGCGGGAGTAGCTTCTGCGGTCACAACTCCGGATGCACCGGTATGGATGGCCGGTTACGGCAACCGTAAGGAGCCTTCCCAGGGGAAAATCAGCGATATCTATGTCAAAGCCCTTGCGCTTCAGGATCCGCAGGGAACCCGGGCGGTTATTGTCACAGCCGATATTGTGGGGTATGGGGAAGGATTCACCGCCGTCATCGCCGCGGAAGTTAAAAAACGATTCGGCATCCCCCGTGAAGCGATCCTGTTCAATGCCTCCCATACCCATTGCGGGCCGGAAATCCGTCCCGAAAAGGAAAGATTCATCAATATCACCCCGGAGTATGCCTCAAAGCTGGAAATTTACAAAAGCGGGCTGCAGAAGAAATTCGTCCAGGTAATCAGCGAGGCGATCAAAGGATTACAACCCGCCCAACTGAGCTATTCCACCGGAAATCCCGTTCCCTTTGCGGTCAGCCGCCGGTTCCCGACCGACAAGGGGATCGTGTACCGCTCCACTCCGTCCTCCTATTATACCGGCGGCTCCCGGGATGATGTAGTCCCGGTGCTCAAGGTTGCGGATTCCAACGGCGCCATACGCGCCATCCTTTTCGGCTACGCCTGCCATCCCATAACTCTGAGCGTGGATTATATCAGCGGAGACTATCCCGGTTTTGCCCAGCAATACATCCAGGAAATGTATCCGGGAGCGACAGCGCTCTTTGTACAGGGATGCTCGGGCGAGCTTGTTCCTAATGCCCGTTATCAGGTGGAATACGCCATGGGCCACGGAAAAGCTCTGGCGGAAGCGGTGAAAAAGGCCCTCGCCGGGAATCAGAAACTGATCGTCGGGCCGCTCAAATGCGCCTACCAGGAGGTTACACTGGACTGCCAGCCTGTCCCCGACCGTAAAACCCTGGAGGAAAACAGGAAATCATCCAATCTGACTCTAAGCCGTAAATCTGCCTTTTTCCTCGACAAAATCGCCAGGGGTGAAAAGATTCAGGAGTCCGTTCCCTGCCCGCTGCAGGTGCTCCATTTCGGGAAAGAGCTGCTCTTTATCGGAATTGGCGGAGAAACGGTGGTGGATTATGCGGTCAACCTGAAATCGGAATTTAAGAACCCGAACCAGCCGGTCTGGGTGGCCGGGTATTGCAATTATGTGTTCGGTTACCTGCCTACTTTGAAAATACTCAAAGAAGGCGGATACGAAGGCGGCGACGCTCTTTTGCATACCCAATTCTCCGGACCTTTTTCCGAAAAAGTGGAAGACCAGGTGATGGGCGGAATTCGCAAGCTGGTTGCGAAAGTTTCCGAATAAAGGCTTTGCGCTCTCAAAGAAAGAACCGTTGATACCCAAGTTGACCGTGATTTTTGGTTTGACTGTAAATTTTTTTTTCTATATATTACTTTTCTAGTTTGTCAAAAGCGGTGGGCCCGTAGCTCAGTCCGGTAGAGCACCGGCCTTTTAAGCCGAGGGTCGAAAGTTCGAGTCTTTCCGGGCTCACCATAATAATAAAGGACTTACGCATATATGTTTTGTGATTCATTGAAAAAAACCCACTCCGGTGGTCATCGATTTTTCTCCTCATTTGGTAATTCGACAACTTTACTCACCAGCGTATCATTTATTCTCAACGCTTATGAAAAATTTGCTTGAGACCTATACTTGTAAGTAATCATAGCCTTCTATTTCATATTCATAGTAAGTCACTCCTTTTAATTCGTTACTATACTATAACTGGTTATGGTAAAAAAATTATGTATTTTCACACTTGTCCAAATTAGACTTTTTGCATTACCGTACATAGTCGTCCCTGAAAAAGTCATTTTACGGTAATATCTGACAAGATTGCAGTTTCATTATTCCGATTATAGGGAGATATCC
>JAUYCD010000151.1 GCA_030692375.1 Candidatus Latescibacter sp.
ACCTCGGACTGAAGCTTATAAACTTGGAGCTGCGAAACTTTTTGTTCCTTCTGCAATTGCTCAAACTGTTTTACCAGATCATCCAATCATGTAATCATGGAATCATGTAAATCTTGTAAATCCTGTCTAAAATAGTTTTCAAAGTTTCTGAATTTCGGAGGCATTATGAAACGGAGAGATTTTATCAAAACATCCGCACTGGCGGGGGCGGGCGCGCTGGCTGTGGCCGGCTGTTCCTCGATGAAGAAGGCCGCGCCATATACCGGCCCCGGGTTCGATCTGCACCCGTTTATCAAGGCTCATCCCGAGGCGGTGTTTATCAAGCTCACCTCGGTGGAATCGAAAACGGACAGCCGTGCGATCCACGATACCGCATTCAACCTGGCCAAAGAGCTTTTCGTCCAGACCACAGCGGGGGGCTATCCAAACTCAACCAAGATCGTCTGCAAACCCAACTGGACATGCAATCCGCTGGTCGGCGGTAAAGCGGCGCCGGAGCAGCTCGGCATCAACACCGACAAGAACTTTATCGAAGGTTTCTGCCAGGCGGTGCGGGAGAAAGGGCCGCAGCAGGTTTACCTCCACGAGTGCGCATGCCCCGGAGATTGGGCGGTTCACGGCTGGCCGCAGATGGCCCAGGCCAACAATTTTATCCTCAGAGACCTGACCTCCCGCGATCTCTGGGAATATAAGATCGGTGAAGACCTCCATTTTGTCAAAGTCCCCAACGGGGTGGTTTTCAAGGAGATCGCTTTCCAGGTTCCGGTGAACCAGCCGGGTACCTTCCTCATCGATATCGCCAAATTCAAAGCCCACGGCATGGGAATCACCGCCTCCATCAAGAACCTTCAGGGGCTGAGCGGGAAACGATTCCACGAATTCTGCGGGGGATCCAACAGCATTTTCAAGGGTTACGACAAACGCTATCATCCCTATTTCCACACAGATTATATGGAACATGTCAAGGCGCTTACCGACAAACATGTGAAGGCGGGTATCCCGCGATGGGACAAACCAGGAGAAAAGAATTACCTGACCGGTTTTTACATGGAGCAGTGGGTTCAGCGCATGCTCGATTCCCTGAGCGTCACCAAAACCAACCTGTGCATGGTTGAGGGAATTTACGGGCGCGACGGCGACGGGTTCGCGGGCGGCCCCCACGACGGCAAAGCGCAGGATTACATATCCAACAATGTCATATTCGGCCTGGACCCGTTCCGGGTGGACATCATCACCCACTGGCTGGCGGGTCATGAGCCGGGGAATTTCGGGCTTTTCCATATCGGCATCGAGCGCGGCATGTCCAAGGTTCTCGATCCCAACGACATCCCGCTGTACCTGTGGGATGAGGGGAAAGCCACCCTCCGTAAACTCGATACGTTCAAGAGAACCGATCTGGTGACCTACTACATGCAGCGGAACTATAACGGAGTCGCCGAACCGCGTTTCCATCTCTGCAACGAGCCGTTCGACTATTCCGCCTGGAAATCCGGCAAAAAGATGACCGACGCCCGCCCTTCGGTAAACGACCTGGGAACTGACGCCTTCGGTAAACGGGTCATGGAAGTCTCCCTCCCCGAGAAAGAGGATGTCTATGTGGATGTCCTGAACCGTAACGGCGAGGTAGTCTGGCGGCTGGTCGCCGACGGGCTCGAGCCGGGAGTGCACCAGGTGGTCTGGGACGGTTTCGGCAAGCCGGGAATCTACACTGTCTATGTCAAAGGGATGGGCTGGGATGTGGCGCGGCAGGCAGCGACATATTCCTGACCTGTTGACGGGTAAACTACAGAACCGGGGTTAAAAAGCCCCGGTTTTTTTATTTGGTACAGTTGATTTATTTCCGAAACTCAAAGCGGTCTTGATTTATCATGACTGGTTGTTTATTATGGTGTAATTATACATGCGATGGTTTGGATAGTTGTTTATTTACACTTTCCCTGTGAGGAGTGCTTTTATGATTGATAAACTCGTATTAGAAAATTTTACTGCTTTTTCCAAGCTGGATATTTCGTTTTCTCCGGGTATCAACATTTTTATCGGGGAAAACGGCACCGGAAAAACGCATGTTTTGAAAGTACTCTATTCTGTTCTTGCGGCTACACAGGAAGAGAAAACAATAAGTACAAAAATGGTATCTGTGTTTTTACCGGATAGAAACTGGTTGAATGGTCTTGTAAAACGAGATAATAAATCTGTTGTTGCCAAATTTACTGTATGTAAAAATGGAAAAGAATTGGATTGCGAAATCGGCAGTTCCACTTTTATAAGCAACCATCAGAAAGAATGGGATGAAATGGAAAAAGATAATGCCATCTTCATTCCTGTGAAGGAAATGCTGGCGAATGCCCCTGGATTCAATTCTCTTTATAAAGAGCGAGAAGTGCATTTCGAAGAAGTGTATGCAGATATTATTTCAAAGGCATTATTACCTAAAAAGCGTGAAATCACACCCCCTTATGATGATCTGAGTAAAAAGCTTGAAAAAATCATGGGTGGGAGTATCTATGCAAAGGATGAACAGTTTTATCTTCAAGGCAATTCTTTCGATCTTGAGTTTCCCCTTTTAGCTGAGGGTATGCGTAAACTGGGTCTCTTATGGATTCTTCTTCAAAACGGCAGCCTGGATAAAGGTTCCGTTCTCTTCTGGGATGAACCTGAAGCAAATATGAATCCTTCGCTGGTAAAAATCATAATAGAGGTTCTCTTGGAATTACAGCGCAACGGGGTTCAAATCTTCATTGCAACGCATAATTATATTGTATTGAAAGAACTTGACATCCAGAAAAAAACTGATGATAAAGTCAGATTCTTTTCTTTCCTGCGGAATGAGAGTGATATTTCTGTTCAGTTCGGCGGAAATTATTTGGATATCGTTCCGAACAAAATTTCTGAAGCGTATACGGAAGTATATAATAAAGTAGTTCAGATAAGTTTGGGAGGGAATTCTTAATGCCATTCGCTGAAGAAACCGATATCCGTATAGACTTCCAAACTGCGCTCTCTGTAAGAAAATTCGATAATTTGAACCACGGTCTTTCGCATTGCATGAAAGCAGTTGATTTTATCGTTGAACTCAGCGATAGAATACTTTTCATAGAGATAAAAGATCCGGAAAACCCGAATGCTTTACAACGGAACAGAAATAAATTCATAAAGGAGTTGGAATCTGACAAGTTAATTAAAAGTTCTCTTGTTCCCAAATGCCGTGACAGCTTTTTGTACGAGTATTGCATGGAGAGAATTCACAAACCTTTTCATTACTATGTCATAATCGGTTTAGATAGTCTATCGGATGCTGAATTAATTACCCAATCAGATCTCCTCGATAGAAATATTCCGATTACCGGTTCTTCCATGATTCCCTGGAAAAGAAGTTTCATTAAGAAAAGTCATATATTCAATCTTCGGACTTGGAATTCCATTTTTAAAGAATTTCCCATCACGCGCCTCAGTCATCAACAAAATTAACGGGAGGACATTTATGTACAAGATTTTTCTTGCTTTTTCAGTATGTATATTTTCTTGTTCTTTAACCTTTGCCGCCCCGCCCGAATACACCGCCATGAAAGCGGGGTGCAGGATGATCATGGACGGCATCCTCGATGAGCCGGCCTGGCATCGGGCGCAATCGGTCGGCCCGTTCAAGTTCCAATGGTATAAGTCAGGAGAGCAGGAACAGACCGAGGCTAAAATCGTGTGGGACGACGAGCGCATCTACTTCGCGTTCAAGTGCGATGATAAGTATATTTCCGCCGAGCAGTACAGCCCGAACAGCGGGGTGTCTCGGGACGACTGCTGCGAGGCGTTCATCGCCCCGGTCGGGGAGGGGCAGGAGCAGCTCGACTATATCAATTACGAGATCAACTGCATCGGCACCTGGAAAGTGGGATATCACGCCGACTCAAGGAAGAAGGTACTCCCGAGTTGGCAGGAACCCTGGGGTATCGAGATCGGGCGGTATATCAGGGGAACTGTAAACAAGGACGACGATATCGACGAGGGCTGGGTGTTGGAGTACTCCATTCCCTGGTCGCACTTCTCCGAGTTCGGGGCGAAGTTTCCGCCCAAAAACGGTCAGGTGATCCATGTGGGGCTTCACCGCACAGGGGGAAAAACAAATATTCAGTACAGCCAGTGGTCACCCTCACAGACGGAGAAACCACAGTTCCACAGCCCCAAAGATTTCGGGAAAGTGATTCTGTCAACGAAAGTACTTAAGTAAAAAGTGACAAAGTGACAAAGTAAAAGAGAAAGGGAGAAAAAATGAACCTCAGGACAGCAGTTATCCTCGCAGCTTCCTTCACTGTATCAGCTTCCGGCGTTTTTGCCGCCCCGCCCGAATACACCGCCATGAAAGCGGGAAGCAAAATGATCATGGACGGCATCCTCGATGAACCGGCCTGGCAGCAGGCGCAATCGGTCGGACCGTTCAAGTTCCAATGGTACAAGTCCGGGGAGCAGGAGCAGACCGAAGCAAAAATCCTGTGGGATGACGAGCGCATATACTTCTCGTTCAAGTGCGATGACAAGTATGTTTCCGCCGAGCAGTACAGCCCGAACAGCGGGGTGTCGCGGGATGACTGCTGCGAGGCGTTCGTCGCCCCCGTGCCGGAAGGGCCGGAGCGTCTCGACTACATCAATTACGAGATTAACTGCATCGGCACCTGGCTCACCGGCTATCATGCCAAATCCCGCAACCAGAACCTCAAAGGATGGGAGGGTCTCCATCTGGTTATCGGGCGGTACATTAAGGGAACCTGCAACAAGGACGACGATATCGACCAGGGCTGGGTGCTTGAATTCTCGGTGCCGTGGGAGCATTTCAAGGATTTCGGGGCAAAATTCCCGCCCAAAGACAGGCAGGTGATTTATGTGGGACTGCACCGCTGCGGCGGCAAAACCAATCCCCAGTACAGCCAGTGGGCGCCTTCCCAGACCCCGACTCCGAACTATCACCGTCCCGAGGATTTCGGGAAAGTTACGTTTTCGACCAAAGTATTGAAGTAGGGAAAACGAAAAGAGAAAATC
Source organism: Candidatus Latescibacter sp. (assembly GCA_030692375.1). Lineage (NCBI taxonomy): Bacteria > Pseudomonadati > Candidatus Latescibacterota > Candidatus Latescibacteria (ex Chuvochina et al. 2023) > Candidatus Latescibacterales > Candidatus Latescibacteraceae > Candidatus Latescibacter > Candidatus Latescibacter sp. The sequence goes on from JAUYCD010000151.1 coordinate 5,029, forward strand.
ATTAACCACGAAATACACGAAAGGCACGAAATTTGTTATTCATTTTTTTCAATAATATCATTTTTCGTGTTTTTTCGTGACTTTCGTGGTTAAAATTTTTTATTGAACTACACTTGGAAAAACTGCGGTCGTTCGGAGGGTGCTAGTGAGAACTAAAAAAATGCCTGCGCGATTGATGCTGTTGATCGTTTTCATCTTCATCTCCTGCGCCGCACGGTCCGGGCAGGAGGGGAGTGCTCCTTACGGCCAATCACCGGCGGGCGCACCTGCCGGAAAAGCCGCTGTGATCCTGGGCGGAGAGTTTTTTTCCTCTCCCGATTTCTTTCCCATCCTGCCCTGGGATCCCTACCACGGGTTTAAAAAGCCGTTCATAGAGAAACGAACCTGGGGGCTTGCCAGCATCAGGGAATGCAATTTCACCCTTGCCGGATTCGTGCGTCCCGAAGATTTGCCGCTCTGCGAAAAGCTGGGCCTGGCTGCCCTTATCATCGACCGCGAGGGGTTCCTTCCGGCCAAGGAGTGGGGGAAAATGACGGATAGTGAAATCGAGGGAAGAGTCCGCCGTATGGTAAGGGAGAGTGCGCAAAGCCCTGCGGTTCTGGGATACTTCATCACCGACGAGCCGGGGGCCGCGGTCTTCCCTGCTCTGGCCAAGGCAGTGCAGGCGGTTAAAAAGTACGCTCCGGGGAAGCTGGCTTACATCAATCTCTACCCGGATTACGCCACCCTCGGGGCCAAAAACAAGTCGCAGCTTGAAACGGAAAGCTACACGGAATACCTGGAGCGGTTTGTCAGCGAGGTCCAGCCCCAGCTTCTCAGCTACGACAACTACATGGTCCAATACTCCCTGGATTTGAAAGACAAAACCAAATCGGCCAGCTATTACAATAATCTTCTTGAAATGCGCCGGATTGCCTTGAAATACCATCTGCCCTTCTGGAACATCGTCTCCGCGAATCGTGTAAGGCCGACTACCACCATCCCTTCACAAGCCAATCTTGCCTTCCAGACCTATACCACCCTTGCTTGTGGTGGAAGAGGCGTAAGCTGGTACATGTATTACGCCGGTGGATACCAGTATGCTCCCATCGATAAAACCGATCATAAAACCCTTACCTGGTACTATCTACGGGAAGTGAACCGTCAGGCAGCGATCCTGGGGCCGATGATGAACCGCCTCGTTTCAACAGGCGTCTTTTTCACTTCGCCGCCGCCGGTGGAATCGCTCCCGGTGCTGCCCGGCCGTCTGGTGGGAAAAATCGAATCCGACTCCCCGATGATGGTGGGCGAGTTTCAGGGAGATAGCGGGGCGGAGTATGCGATGGTAGTGAATCTAAGCCTGGAGAGCACCGCCGCCTTTAAACTTCGTACTGTGCAGCCCCGGACAAATGTGCTGGCGGTTTCCGCGGCGGACGGCTCCCTAGCAGCGATGGACAGCACAGCCGGTCTCTGGTTGACCGCCGGCCAGGGAGTGCTGATAAAGATGAAAGGTGAGAAATAGTTTTACGCATTAGAACTGTCTGGTAAGTGAGATGGCTTTTCTGATGAGTGATGCCGCCCCTGCAAACAAGAGCAACAGCGCAAGTAAAGTAGCAATTATCGCCGGGCCTGCGGCAAAATCACCACGAAAAGAAATCTCCAGGCCCAATATGCAACCCAACAGACCGAACACCCATCCAAATACAACGCGCCTAAGAGTACCTGTCGTGCTGATCATTGCGGTGACAGCAGGGATGGTCAACAAAGAGAAAATAAGCAACACACCGGCAATCTTGACCGATGAGGTAACTACTATCCCGAATGTCGCGTAAAAGACTATATCCCACCACCACAGCCGCAATTTTTGTTTAACCGCCTTGTCTGGATTTTCCGATATCGTGAACAGTCTTTCTTTTGACAACCAGTGAACTATCCCAACTACGATCACAATTATGCCCAATTCCAAAACATCATGCCATGATACAGTCAAGATAGTGCCGACCAGCATTTCCTGGATGTGTTCCGTGCCGGTGGCCAACTTTTCCAATACAAGCAAAGATATCGCGATCGCACCAGCGTATGTTATACCTATAAGCGCTTCCATTGGAACGATATTTTGAATTTTTCGCAGAAAAGCAAAAAAAATGGCGCCACCAAATGTAAACCCCAAGCTTACCATATAAGCTTTGTAAGGAGCATTTTCGCTCCAGCCGAATAACAATGCTATACACGCTCCAAGAGCAGCGATTTGCGAAAGGGAAAGATCAATAAAAATAACCCCGCGCTGAACGATATGGTATCCAAAATAAGTATGAATACCCGCCAAAATCAAACAGACAGCCAAAGCGGGAAACATAAAAGGATAGTGAAAAATCATCATGTTTATTTCCCTCCTGCTGCAGCAGCCAATTGATTGACAATTTCGTCGAAGTGCTCAAAATACGATGTCAATTTAATATCCGAACATGAAGGAGCGCATTTGAACACTTTCACGCCGGTTTGACGATTAAGAAAACGCAGCGCATCATCGGAAAAGTAAGGTTCCTGAATAATAAATGAGACATTTTCGTTCTTGATAACTTTGACTAATTTGGCAAGGTGATTACCGCTTGGTGGTATGCCGGGGAAGGGTTCAACTTTTGCGACTATCGAAAAACCAAAGGCATCAGCGAAATATGCCCAGGAAGAATGATATGTCATGATCTTTGCACCCCTGAGCGATTTCAGTTTCTCTTTCCATGCTGAAATTTTGTCAAGACACTCCTTTCTGAACTGCTCTAATCGTGAAGAGTAGTAAGCGGTGTTCACGGGATCGACCTTCTGGAGTACCGTAGCGATGTTCTGTGCAATCATGATACCATTTTCCGGATTCAGCCAGTAATGCGGATTGCCAAAAGCGTGGACATCTCCCATTGAAGCATCAACCTTCCCGGTCGGTTTCTCAAGAACCGCAATTCCTTCGGAGCAATCGATGGCAACTATCCTGTTGTTTCGCGACCCATCGATTATCGCGTCGGACCATTGATCAAGCGCTAATCCGCTTTTCAAGTAAACCGAAGCCTTTGAAACCTGGGCCATATACGATGGGAAAACCTCTACTGAATGAGGATTTGAATTAGCCTTCGCGATTGTTGAAACCGCCACCTTATCTCCGCCGATATACGATGCTATCGAACCGAGATCGGGCAATGCGGCCACAATGCGGATTGGAGCAGCGAATAAAGAGGTGGAGAGTGTGGAAATAATAAGTATTGATAAGATGAGAAAAGAATGCGATTTCATGGTAACTCTCCAGGGAAAAAGTGTATGACAAATCAGAACTGGTGCGCCTTGTGCGGACCCATGCTGAACAACAATTGCAGCTCGAACGTACCGGTCCGCTGAACGGCTCCGGACATGAAGTATTCATACGAAAGCCGCAGGATGGTGCTTTCCTCAAGCACACTGAATCCGACAAACGGTTTTATTGCCCTATCAATCTGGGATCGAGCTAATGGGTCTTGGTACTGTTCATAAAGGACGCCCCCATTGTATCGAGTATAAAACCGCACATCGGTGTAAGCGTAGAATCCATAGCGATCGTCATGAATGTTACTTCCCTGTGAATCAGGGCGTTCCGATAGCTTGTAGAGATATTCTCCGGCTATGGTTATCGTCAGAAGAGGCGAGAGAACAATTTTTGCCTTTGCGTCAGAACCTATAATGGTACTCTTTGTTTCAGCTTTGATATTATTGATCCCCTGTGTCAATGATCCTCCGATATCGACTGAAGCTGGGCCTGCCATGAAAGAATTCGATATATGCGTCAGCAACCCATGGGCCACATCGGATGTGTCGGGATGAAAAGAATCACCCTGCAAAAAGTCGGCGGAAAGAATTGTGGTCCAACTCCCTATCATCGGGATAAGCGTTGAAACCTGAACGGCGGTATCATTGAAACTCCCCTCTCCCGGGAGAAGTTTAGCCGTTTGCGGATCGAGGACACGAGGTGTGCGGATGAATGGATAAGCATGCGGATGGGATTGGTTGAGTTTGCCGAAATTCAGGCGGTATTTCCCAGCTTTCAAGGCAAGGTTGAGGGGAAGACCACGAACAAGAGTTGTATAGGCCTCCTCAACATCAATCCCTTTTTGTCTATCTATTGAAAACACAAAAACGCCCTTGAGGTAGGGATTGAGCGCTGCATCCAGAACAAGTTCTGTTTCTCCTAATGACAACGCGAATTGTTTTGGCGCTTGAGATAAAGTATCATCGGTATAGGTCCCCAAAACCTGGCCTATAGCGGAGATATCGGGATTAGTTACTCCGGCATTGGCATTGATCTCAAAAAATAGTAATAGCGCAAGAAACCATATTGAATGTCTTGGCATAACAGACTCCGATGTCTTGGAAAGGAAATAGCGACACAAGCACACCGCATAACTTCACAGTGTAGCCGTCAATGTCATTCAAATGATTCAGGTTAAAAAATAGGAGTTAAAGAAGGGGGTGCGTGGCTCTGGTAGGAGCAGGGAACCTCGCGTATATAGAGTGGCAAGTAACAGACTACTGCATCGAGGATAACTGGCAGAAAGAGTATAAGAAAGAATGTTACTATAACTTCATTGGGTTGGATTTGAGCAATGCAAATCGTGCACTCAGAGTGTTCTTGTCCATCGGCATGATAATGTGTGGGAAGTATAACGCCAAAATAGAAGCAAAGGAAGAGGGCACAAAATGTCGATAACAGATTTATCGTCTTGCGCTGGGGAAAAGGTCTTGAGTGTGTGAAAGCGGTCATAGCGGTTCGGAGTTTCATCTAAAAACGGGTTAACGATAAAATCCTATACGATGTTTTTATTAAACGCACAGAGAAATACAATGGTTGCAAGAATTTAAAACCCCTTTTTATCGCGAATGAAGCATCTACTATCTTATTTCTGCATCCATCTTGTTGACTCATTCAACCTCTGGGCTTAGCAGTACGATAAGTTGTTGCCAGCACGAAAAACGCTTCTTGTACTTGTCTCCCCATAAAGAAAGAGAAGATGCGCGGGATTCACATCGGCAAGCTGGAAGTGCTGGCGGGAGATTACCGCCGCGCCACTCTCAATCACTTCATTTCGAGAGGTTCCGGGCTCTCTCATTCCGCTGCTTTTTTCGGGGACACTACCGAATCGGAATCGCTGGTTCAATATCCCCTCTTCAGATAGTAAGGCCGGATGGAATCGTCATAGGCCTTTCCGCCGGGCACATGGAAGCTCATCCAGTAGTAGGGGGTGACCCCGCGGCTTTCCATGGACTGGATGTAAGCGCCCACTATGGCCCAGAAAATGTAGTTGTTCATCATCCCGGTGGTTGGTATGATCTTCCGCTGATAACCGGGGATGCTGAGAACCCCGTCGCTGTCCCCGCTCAGGTTGTCAAAGCTCATATCGCAGAGCTTTTTCAAAGGCGCGGTGGAGATGCCGTCCTCACGCTTGAACGGGTAGATTCCTACAAGAAATGCTCCCCTGGCTCGCACCTTGCGGGCCATTTCCATTTCCTGCTCCGGTGTTGCCCCGCCGAACGCGAGAATAACAACATCTCTGGCGTTGAGCGAATCGGGTTTGAGAGGATATGTCCCCATCAGGCCGCCCGCCGTTCCCGTGGCTTCGTTGTAGAATTCGTTCCGGATGCTCCAGGGGTACAGCTTCCCGCCGCCGAGAATCTTGTCCGCGATTCTCTGCCCGGCCACATTCACCTCATATAAATTCCGTTCATGAAATACATCGAGCCTGCCCATGAGGGTGTCCAGCCAGGCGGCAGAAGCGGTAAAACCCCCGGAGGTATCTTTCAGCGCCAGGTTATGGGCAAGCTGGGCCATGAGGGTCCAGTATTCGACTACCGTCACAGGGCTGGTGGGGCATACCTTCAGGTGCGGAGTGAGAGAAGGGGTAATCAGGCCGTCCTCCTTGGGCGCCCAGTCATAGATCATCATATCCACCTGGGTTTCCATGGGAGTATCGGGATTGTCGTTGTAGTTCGGCGGGGAATACCGGTTTGTAGGCATGGGGAATGCGAGGCCGAGCAGGAAGCATCCCTTCTTCCGATACTCCTGGTTCCCCGGTGTGGCTATTATGAGAAAATCTCCCTTTCCGAGGTCCTCCGGCACCTTGAATCTGGGATCTGAAGTCTTATAATCGGGGGCGATGTTCGGGTTGCCCGGCACATCCTCCGCGCAGGCCCCGGCATACATGATATGGGGAGTGCCGATGTGGGAGACAATTCTTCCGCCGGCAAGTTTTCTTTGGGTTGCGATTTTTGCGGCCTGGCCGATTTTACCCAGCTCACGGATTTTTATCATGTGCAGGATATCATAGTTTCCCCGGAGAAAGAGATCGGCGTTGTTGTTAAGACGCAGCACCGATTTTCTGGTTACCGGCTCAGGGTTGGCGCTTAAAGCCGCAGTCGACCAGACAGCGGCGGCGAAAAATGCCGGGACAAACAGGGCGGATACATATTTCAGGACTGTGCGGCTCATGCGAACCTCCGGATTTGGTAAATGTTATTTAACTTTCTGTCATTTGGTAGATTTTAAAAAATTACTTCGTTATTACACCATTAGATCCTGAAACGAGTTCAGGATGACACGTGTCATGCCGAACTTGTTTCGGCATCTATCAATTTATCAAGGTTTTCGCAAGCCTTTAGAAAGACAAATAAGCAGTTTTGTCCCTGAAACATATTTACTGAAAAAAAGAAAAGGTGTCAAGGTTTAAAAAACATAAAAATAATTGTTGCATTTACTTTATTGACAGTATATTTTATGACTGTATGGTCAGTCATATATTGTACGATACAATCTCATACACTTTTGATATTTTCTGCACCCAACAGTGAAAGGAGGCGCAATGGAGCTTAAAACCAATTCGATGGAGGAAAATCTACCCCGCCGGGAACGTGAAAAAGCAGCGCACCGTAAGGAAATCATGGAAGCAGCGATACGGGTTTTCGCCCGGCGCGGCGTGCAAGCAGCAACCCTGGACGAGGTGGCGCAGGAAGCGGAGTTTTCCAAGGGAACCATTTATCTCTATTTTTCAAGCAAGGAGGATTTATTGTTCAATATCCTCCATAATCTGAGCCAGAATATGATTACTACGTTCCGGGAGACAATCAGCGGAAAGAGAAGCTTTAAGGAAGAACTCCATAACCTTTTCGTTTCGATTGCAGAATTTTCGTTCAACTACAAGGATCATATGAAGATAGTTACCGGGCAGCATGTGGCCGGTTTCAATGCTCTTTCCAGGGAAGGCTGCGAAAAGCTTTCGAAAATGCATAATGAAATGGTAAAAATTATCCTGGACCGCGCGAGGGAGGCATACCGGAATGGCGAATTACGGGACCTCCCGCTGGAAGCGATAACCTCGATGATCCATGGCTCTCTCGATGGAATGGCTATTTCAAGGTGGAATTTCGAGAATCTGGAAGAAGCAAAACAGGCGGTAAGCGTATTTATTGATATTCTTTTCAACGGGATCGGGAAGGGAAAGGAGAAAAAATCTTGAAAGATGTAATGCTCATCGTTTCAGTCGCTTTATTGACCGCGCTTGAGATACAAACCGGATGGTCACAGGAAAGTTATGAAGGTTTGACACAAGACAAGGCGGTAACAGTGGCTCTTCAGAAAAACCGGGATTTGCTGAACGCTAAAGACGAGGTGCAGAAATCCGATTACCGTATCACCGAGGCGGCTTCCGGTGCTTTTCCACAGATTACCGGAAGCTGGAACTACAATCGAAACCTTAAACCTCAGGTGTTTGTCATCACTTTTCCGGACAGCACCGGGAAACTGACCCAAAACCGTTTGAAGATCGGCACCGACAACTCCGCGAACCTGGGAGTGAATCTGACCCAGCCCCTGTATGTAGGCGGGAAAGTAGGCACCGCCCTTCAGGCGGCAAAGATATACAGGAATCTTTCCGGAGAGACCGCCCGGGCGGTGAAACAGAATGTCATCCTGGGAGTATCCCAGGCTTTCAACAGCGCCCTTTTGGCCAAGGAACTGCAGAATATCGCTTCTGAATCTCTGGAACAGGCCCGGAAGCACCTGGAGAATGTGGAGCATCTCAAGGCTGCCGGTGCCGCTACCGAATATGATCTCCTCAGGGCGAGGGTCAATGTTTCGAACATGAAACCAAAACTTCTTGAAGCGGAAAATAATGTCACCCTCTCTCTTTTGAAATTAAAGCAGACCATGGGTGTAGATCCCTATGCCTCGATATCACTAACCGGAGTGTTCACCGAGCCGGATACCACGCTCCTGGCTCTGGCAGAGGCGCGCACCGCTTTGGAAAAAAGGCCTGAGATTAAAATCGGAAAGTACACGACCGATCTTCAGGAAAAAAATGTGCAGGTGGTAAAGGCCGATTTTTTCCCCACTCTAACTGCCGGAACTTCTTTTGCTTTCATGGGGAACTTTGACACATTCAGGTATAATGCGAGAGAATGGAATCCTTACTGGTTCGCTACTTTGAACCTCTCATTTCCCATTTTTGACGGTCTCAGGAATTACTCCAAATACCGTCAGGCCAAAATCGATTACCTGAAATCCAGGACCGACTATCTGAAAACACGGGATTCGGTGGTGATCGAAGTCTACGAAGGGGTTTTGAACCTGAAAATGGCTTTAAAACAGATTGAAAGCCAGAAAATGAATATTCAGGAAGCGCAAAGGGCGGTAGAACTTTCCGTATCTCTCTTTTCGAACGGCAAGGCCACCCAGTTGGAGGTACTCGATGCCCAGCTTGCTCTGGAGGTGGCCAGAACCAACATGGCCAGCGCACTTTATAACGGCACTGTGGCAGCGATTGTACTCAGGAAAAGCCTCGGTCTTCTCGACTTGGATTCATAAGAAAGGGTATTAACCATGCTGAAATATCTTGGAATAACAGCACTGGCTGTTCTCGTGTTTGCGACCGGATGCAAAGATCCTAAATCGGCCGCCGATACAAAAATGGAAAAAATTACCAATGTGGAAACCTATACGGTTACGCCAGCTACTTTCAGGGAGTATATATCCCTTCCGGTAGTGGTAAATCCGCTTAAGGAAGCGAATCTCGGGCTGATCGCAGGCGGCAAGGTAACCCGGGTATACTCCGACAAGGGAGAGCGGGCGACCCGGGGGAAAGTTCTCCTCGAAACGGATAATGAACTGCTGAAGGCTGCACTGGATATGGCAGGAGCGAATCTGGAATACCAGAAAAACGAGTTTGCCCGTAATTCCAAGCTTTTCCAGGAGGGGAGCATCGCCCAGGCGGTTTTCGATGCTTCCAAGCTGCAATCGTCTCATGCGCAGTCGGCATTCGATATCGCAAAAAAACAGTTCGATAATTCGATACTCATCACGCCGTTTGACGGCGTGATTACAGCGAAGAATGTCGAGGTCGGCGATATTATCGGCCCTGGGATACCAGCTTTCAGGATCATAGATGTAAGCAGGGTGAAGGTGCAGGCTGGAATACCGGAAAAGTATATTACCGATTTCAAAGTCGGAAATCAGGTTGCCATCCGTTTCGATGCCATGCCGGGAAAAGAATTCACCGGGAATATCAACTATATCGCTCCCGAGGCCAGTTCCTCCATACGGACTTTCCTCGCCGAGATGATAGTGGACAACCGTCAGGGACTGATCAAAGCGGGAATTATGGGGAACGCCGATATCCTTAAAAAGGCTTATCCGAATGCGTTTGCCATTCCGCTGAACGCGGTAATTCAGACCCAGAAAGGCAGAATCGTTTATGTGGTAAAAACGGACAGCACTGTGGAGGAACGTGATGTGGAAGCGGGTCCCGTCGGCGATCTATTTATCAAGATCGATAAAGGTCTGACTCAGGGCGACCGGGTGGTGGTCAAAGGCCAGCAGCAGATCGCCGCCGGTGAGAAAGTGAAAATCGTAACTGAAAATACCACTCCGGGCGGGGAGGTGAAAGGTCAATGAGTATAACCGGACTTTCCATTAGAAAGCATACCACGGTTCTCGTGCTGGTCACATTCGTGATAGTAATGGGCCTGGTCAGCTACATCACCCTGCCCCGTGAATCAGCGCCGGACATAAAGATACCGTTCATGATCATCTCCACCGTATATGCGGGAGTTGCCCCCTCAGATATGGAAAACCTAGTTACCCGGCACATTGAAAAAGAGCTCAAAGGAATATCGGGCATAAAGGAGATTCTTTCCAGCTCATCGGAGGGATTCTCCCTCATTTCGGTGGAATTCGAACCGGAAGTCAATCTGGATGTGGCTCTCCAGAAGGTCAAGGATAAGGTGGACCGGGCCAAACCGAATCTTCCGATCGATGCAAAAGAACCGGTTGTTACCGAGATCAATCTCGAGAATTTCCCCATCATCACGATCAATCTTACCGCCGACTACGATCTGGTAAAGCTTCGGAAGGTGGCAAAGGATCTGGCGGATGAATTCATCACCATACCGGGGGTGCTCGATGCCATTGTTTCCGGTGATCTCGAACGCGAGGTGCAGATTAACATCGACCCCAACCGGCTCAAAGATTACAATCTCGGTCTCGGTGATATCACAGAAATAATCAGGAACGAACACCTGACCATGCCGGCGGGAAGCATGAAAATCGGGGACTATGAATATACGGTTCGTATCCCCGGAGAGCTCAAGGACCCGGATAGTTTCAAAGACCTCGTAGTAACGGCAAAAAATAACGCCCCGGTGTATATACGCGATCTTGCCGATGTCCGGTATGGATTCAAGGATCGCACCACAATCGCCCGCCTGAACGGTAAACCGTGTATATCCATCAATGTCACCAAGCGTGTCGGGGAAAATATCATCATCATCACAAATGAGATAAAGAGAATACTCAAGGAGCAGGAGCCTCGATTCCCTCACGGGACTCATATCACTTTCCAGAACGACAGCTCGAAAGACATCAAAATCATGGTAGCGGACCTGGAAAACAATATCATCAGCGGGTTGGTGCTGGTTGTACTCTGTATATTTCTCTTCCTCGGGTTCACCAATTCCTTTTTCATCGGGGCCGCCATACCGCTCTCCATGTTTATTACCTTCGCGGTGCTCCAGATGATAGGTATCACACTCAACTTTGTTGTTCTTTTCAGTCTGGTTCTGGCGGTCGGCATGCTTGTGGATGACGCGGTGGTTATCGTCGAAAACATCTACCGCCACCGTCAGCAAGGCGAAGGCAGGGAAGAGGGCGCCGAAAAGGCAACGGATGAAGTGGCCATGGCGGTGAGTTCCTCAACCGTCACCAAGGTGGTGGCATTTGTTCCGCTGCTCTTCTGGCCGGGAATTATCGGGGAGTTTATGTATTATCTGCCGTTGACAGTTGTCATCGCGCTCAGCGCCTCTCTTTTTACCGCGCTGGTCATGAACCCGGTTTTCTGCTCCCGGTGGATGAAGGTGAATCCGAAAGCTGATAATCCGTTCGATCCGGCCAGCAAAGGTCCCTACGCCCGTTTTCTCCGGCAGTATGAAAAGATAGTTACCAAGGCAGTGGAATATCCCAAGATTACCCTGGGGTTGGCGTTAGCATCACTAATACTGACCTTCGTCCTGTTCGGAGCTTTGAACAAGGGGGTGCAGTTCTTCCCGGAGACCGACCCCGACCAGATGTACATCAATATACAAGGACCGATAGGGCTGCGGCTGGACGAAACCGATAACATGTCTCAGAAATTGGAAAAAGTGGCTCAATCTTTTCCCGATGCAACCAATGTTACGGCTAATGTCGGAGTTTCGACAGCTTCCACCGGTCTTACGAGCGGCGGTTCCACCGCCAACGAAGGCCGTATATATATAGACTTCAAAGACTTCGAAAAGCGAAGCCGTCCCACCCTGACCACCTACAACGAGTCAAAAGACACGATCAAATTCCTTGCCGGGGCGGACATTAGTCTCAACAAGGCCGAGCATGGGCCGCCGGTGGGAATGCCGGTCGACATCCAGGTTTCAGGCGATGATTACCTTCGGCTGGGAGAGATAGCGCGCGATATCCGCTCCAAAATCAAGAATGTACCCGGACTGGTCGATCTCAAAGATAATTTCGAGAGCAGCAAACCTGAAATACGGATCACTGTGGACCGCGACAAAGCCGCTCTCCTCGGTCTTAATTCATTCGATATTGCCGGGGCGGTTCGTACAGCGATCAATGGTTCAGAGATCAGCAAATACCGTGAAGCGGAAGATGAATATGATATCACCGTGCGTTTTCAAGAAAAATTCCGCAGCGCCATTCCAGATCTGGACAAGATTTACATATTCAAGGATGAGAAACAGATTCCCCTTTCCAGCGTCGCTTCTTTTGAAACTGCAGCCGGATTCGGCACCATTCATCGAACCGAAATGAAACGGGTTGTGAGCGTCACCGGTCAGAACCTGGGAAGGCTGCCGAATGACATTCTCAATGATGTAAAGAAAATCCTTGCAAAATATGAGCTTCCACAGGGATACATTATAAAATACAGCGGCGCGGATGAAGAGCAGCAGAAAGCGGCGGCGTTCCTTTCCAAGGCGCTCCTGGTCGCCCTCTTCCTTATCACCATGGTGCTGGTGGCCCAATTTGATTCACTGAGGATACCGCTGATTATCATGTCGGGTGTGATTCTGTCGTTCCAGGGGGTGATGATCGGTCTCATGATACATAGCATGCCGTTCGGAGTGATCATGACCGGTATCGGAGTCATCACTCTCGCCGGGGTGGTGGTCAACAACTCGATCGTGCTCCTGGATTATACCCAGAAGCTGCGCGCCCGGGGAAGGAGCAAGGCCCAGGCTATCATCGAAGCCGGAAAAGTTCGTCTGCGACCGGTTCTACTAACCGCGATCTGCACCATAATGGGACTTATTCCCATGGCCACCGGGTGGGCGTTCGATTTCCATACCTTTACATTCAGTGTCAGCGGTTCATCGTCCCAGTGGTGGGCGCCCATGGCGATTGCAGTCATATACGGGCTGGGGATCGCCACCATCCTGACCCTGGTGATTGTTCCCTCAATGTACATGCTCTATACGAAAGATTGACCTTGCTTTTGATGGAAAAAAAAGGTATGTTTTGCACCTGCATATGGTGGGGTTCCCGAGCGGTCAAAGGGAACAGACTGTAAATCTGTCAGCTCAGCTTTCGATGGTTCGAATCCATCCCCCACCACCACTTTGAAATACAAGGACTTACGACAACTCGTGAGTCCTTCTTTTTTTGTGGTAGAGGTGCTTCGCTAAAGTTTGGCTAAAGTCAATCCTCCTTTTTGTACCAAAATCATCGTTAATAGACCAGAATA
>JAUYCD010000152.1 GCA_030692375.1 Candidatus Latescibacter sp.
CATCGTCGTCTTAACGTCGCTGTGACCCAGAAGTTCCTTTACGGTTCGAATATAAATCAATGCATATGCGCAAAATATTATTAAAATATAAATTTGTCAAGGAAATAAGTGATTATAATTCTGAAGGTGTTGCAATAAAAAGGGGGCTTACGTATTTCGGCGTAAACCCCTTATTTACATGGCGGAGGGTCGGGGAGTCGAACCCCGAAGGGCTGTAAACCCGGTGGATTTCAAGTCCACTGCCTTGCCAATTAGACTAACCCTCCGCGTTATGTATAAACAAGATAATATGCATCCACCAAGGGGAAAAATCCAGAAAAAACGGTTTAACGGAAAGAGCCAATTGCATAAGTAGATATTTTCAGCCCCTTTCTGTCCTTCGGACATCCTTCACCCGAAGAGGGGTGGGAAAAGACTGTGGAGCAACGACCTCCCTTGCCCCCTCCGGGGGAAAGGGATCGAGGGTTAGGGGGCTGAAGTTTCCGCCGCCTTCCTCATCCGTTTGACGTTCCGCACCGCTTCGTGGTTCCGGAAAATAGAGGTTCCGGCCACGAGATACGTTACTCCCGCTTCCACCAGGAGGGGGGCGTTTGCAAAATCCACACCGCCGTCCACAGCGATATGGGGAGGGGAAGAAAGGTGAGAAGCTGCTTTCGCAATTTCACGAATCCTCACATAGGACTCTTCGATAAATTCCTGTCCGCCGAAACCCGGAAATACGGTCATGGTCAGGAGGATTTCCACTGCATCAAGGTAGGGAATGACCGCGGCGACCGGAGTATCCGGCTTCAGCGAAATCCCGGTCTTGACGCCGAGACGCGATATGGCCTCCAGGGTGGAGGATACATCGACAACAGCCTCCACATGGAAAACGATGGAATCCCCGCCTGCATCGGCAAAGGCCCCGGCCATGTCCAGCGGATTATCTACCATGAGGTGGACGCCGAGCGGAAGGCGGGTCAGGCGGCGAACGGTTTTCACCATCGCAGGCCCGAAGGAAAGGTTCGGGACAAAGTGATGATCCATGATATCGAGATGAAACGCATCGCAGCCGCCTTCCTCAGCGCGGGCGATTTCTTCAGAAAGACAGCTCAGATCGGCGGCGAGGATTGAAGGAGCGACGATTATATGCATACATAACTCCCTTTATTTGGAAGTGGATACGACAAGGTCAACTTCAGCGCTGGTATTGGTCGGAGTGCCGGGATCGGGATGCTGATCGATAACCGTGTCCGGCAAAAGATTAGGCGCCTCTTCCTTCTGCACGTTCACCTTTTCGATGTTGAACTTGTAGAGGGTGAGAGTATCCATGGCGGCTTTGTAACTCAGGTCGATCAGGTTTGGCATGACCACATTGGTTTCCTTGCGCCCATTGGCTATGAACAGGATAACGCCGGTTGTTTCAGGTACTTCCTGATCCCCTGCCGGATACTGATCCATCACAATACCCCGGCTATACTTGTCCGAGGCCTTCCAGCGCTGGTCGATAACCTCGAATCCGGCGTCTTTGATCTCGTTTTCGGCGTTACGGGTCGATTTGCCTACCACATTCGGAATATGCAGAGGTTTGGGCCCCCGGGAAAGAACAACGTGGATTCTCCGTCCCGGCTTCAGGATCGTACCGGCGGCCGGCATCTGGAATGCAATGGCATCGCGGGGAACCGTATCATTGAAATCTCTGCTGTCTTCCATTATCGATAAATGCGCTGACCGCACGATGGAATCTGCCTCTTCGAAAGTTTTGTTGACCAGATTCGGAGCGGTTATCTCACGGCCGGCTCTGAGGTAGAGCGGCATAATTACCGTATCCATGATTACAATGAATGCAGCGATTCCGCAAAGGAAAGCCAGGCTGAAAAACAGGAAGCCTCTTTTTGTTGGAGAGTCAGTCATGATCTTCTCGTTTCAGTTTCGCTGCGAAAGCGCCGGTCCCGTACATGAGATGGGGAAAAATCAGGTATCCGTTCGATATGGCAAACTGTTCGAAACGGATGTCTTTTTCAAATGAAAAATTCCGGTTATTTCCTAAAAACCACACGATATTTTCTGCATTCTCTTCCGGTTCAAGGCTGCACGTGCTGTAGACCACAGCGCCGCCGGTTTTTACGAGACTGGCGGCATTCTCCAGCATTTTCCTCTGTAGCGAAGCCAGCCGGTTAATATCCTCTTCCTGACGGCGCCATTTCATGTCCGGCCTTTTGGAGAACACTCCCGTCCCGGTGCAGGGGACATCGAGCAGAACACGGTCGTACTGCGCCGCTCCATCACCGCCGGATTCCGCAGCGTCTCCTGAAACCGTTATCACCGACTTTAATCCCAAGCGGTAGGTTGTTTTACCGATCAGACCAAGCCTTCCCGGATGGATGTCGACTGCGGTTATTTTCCCCTGATCTCCCATGAGCTCGGCAAGGTGAGTGGTTTTACCGCCGGGCGCCGCGCAAAGGTCCAGGATGTTTTCTCCCGGCTGTGGATCGAGGAGGATTGATGCCATCCCCGCCGCGGGGTCCTGCACGGTGAAAAATCCTTCCCGGAAAGCAGGGGAATCAAATAATCCCTCCGCTTCTGCCACCGAAAGACAGCCGTGCATTTCACGGATCTCGGAGGTTTCAAATCCTTCCCGGGAGAGTAACTGCGCCAGTTCAGCCGTGACGATTTTCAGGCGATTCGCCCGGATGAACACAGGGTGTTTTCCGTTCCCGGCTTTCATGACAGCTAAAGCGGTATCCGGGCCGAAATTACCGATCCACCGCCGTGTAAGCCACAGGGGATAGGAATGCTCCACCGAAAGTCTTTCCGCCGGATCGGACGGCCATTCATCCGGCTCGCCCTCACGAGTAAACCGCCGGAGCAGGGCATTCACCAGTCCTCCGGCCCCGTTTCCCTGCATCTCGGAAGCCAGATTCACACTCTCATGAACTGCCGCCCTTGCCGGGACTTTATTAAGAAACATGAGCTGAAAAAGTCCCAGCCGCAGCGTCATGCGGATTTCGGGGGAAAGCGATTTTGCCCGTTTAGTATAGTATATGTCAATGATGCGGTCAAGGCGCAATTTCCAGCGCTCTACTCCGGCCACCAGTTCACGGAGCAGGGATCGATCTCGCGGGTCCTTGAGTTCAGCCGCTAACGGCGAATCCATAAGCCGGTCACCGTACGCCCCCCCGCGTTCGATCCGGAGAAGCAGACGAAGGGCTGTCTTGCGGGCATTTGTTTTTTTTAGCATGTAGCATATACACGATGGTAGTTGAACTTGTTTCAGAGTCTATACCTCGTACAATATCTGAAGAAACTTATGAATATTTCGGGTAAAATGGGTTTTCTTATCGAATTATCTTTATTCTGTCTTCTATCTTCTGTCTCTGGCCATTCCCCAGATTTTTGAATCAATTTTTTGTAACTCTTTATAATGCTTATCGTTCCACGAAAATATTATCGGGTAAATGCAATTCCTCATGAAGGACAAATCCCCCCTGTCCTTCGGACATCCCACCTTATTAAGGGGGGAATCATGTTGGCAGGCAGCATTTACCCCCTTAATAAGTGGGTCGCCGCTTTAAGCGGCGGGGGGATTTTGCCTAAAGAGCAGATAAGTAATATGGCATATCTGTCGCCGAATAAAAAAAAATGGGGGATGGCCAGGTCTTCTTTCTTTATTGACTTTGCGAACTTTGCGAGAGAAGGTCTTCTATCTTCTGTCTTCAATCTTCTTCTTTATTTGGAGCCGTTCAGCCGATTCAGGCATGTCGATAGCGATATCCTTCATGGACAATCCAGAATTGATGGAAACCGAATAGAAAGAAAAATCGAGCGAGTGCCGTTCGTTTCGGATAATCATTTTTCGAGGAAAGATACCGGCGCCAACTGCCCGGAAATCCTGGGATTTTTTATGCCAGACGGAGGTCCCGCCCACCGTGAGATCCTCTTCCGCTACCAGCAGCTGCGGCCCTTCGACCAGATACCGGTATACCGTATCGCCCCTGACCAGGGCCAGTTCCATGCGATTTCCATTCTTTTTGAGAGAAGCCTGAAATCCAAAAATTTCATCATGGGGAGGCGCCAGAACGGAAAAAACGGAAGCAAACCTGGTGACATCGAACTCAAAATCGGGAACGAGCTTATGGAGCAGACCTTCTCTGTTCTCCCCTTTCACATATCCGTTCAGGGAGGGGAGGAAAACAGTCATGGAATCGCCGTCTGAGGAAATTTCAGCAAGCTCGATTCCTGCGAAACCTTTTAATATAACTTTGATTCGGTCGGGCGCGATAAAGCGTATTACCGTGGTGGCCGACTGCTCATGGCCGTTATGCCTTTCTATCACCTTAGCCCAGCCGGAAAAGTCCCTTACCGCCGCAGACTGTTTGTACAGGGAATCGAGAATCTGTTCGACTGTAACATCTTCAGGAATTCCCGGCGGTTTCATTCCGCATCCCTGAAAGAAGAGTATCAGGCTGAACAAAGCCAGAAAGGCAATTCTTCCCATTGTCTGTTAGCGCCCCATGCTGTCGATCTTCGGCTGAATCCTGGCCTTGTCTTCTCCATATTTGATAGCGCTTTTATATGCGTCGTCTGCGTCGTTTTTCATTTCAAGCCGGGCAAGAACATCGCCGTAATGATCATAGATCACGCCCTTGTCCTGATTATCCGAATATTTCAAAGCCTGCTCAATATATTTCCTGGCTTCATGGTAATTCCTCTTCCGGTAAAATCCCCAGCCAAGTGTATCTAGAAAGGCTCCGTTCCTGGGATCCAGGGAAGTCGCTTTTTTAGCCATCTCCAGCGCCCTGGAAAGGTTCTTTCCGTTTTCCATGTACATGTAGGCCAGATTGTTCAGGGCAAGGGCATTGTCCGGCTCCTTTTTAATCACCAGGCGCAGAGCATTCTCAGCTTTCGGAAAATTTTTCTGGGCATCATAGACGATCCCGAGCTGCATCAGGTATCCCGTGTTGTCAGGATCGCTTTTGAGCCGTTCGAGCAATTTTGCCTCGGAAATATCGTATTTTCCGGCGGAATTATAAGCTTGTGTAAGTAAACCGAAATACAAGGTATTATCCGGATCTGACCCGGAGAGGAACTCAAAAATGGCTATTGCGTCGTCATATCGCCTGAGTTCCAAGTAGATTCTTCCCTCCAGCGTCTTGACTTGCTCGGTAGCCTTGATATTTTTAACAGCGTCCTCCTGAATGAGTCGTACCGCTTCGTCCTTCTTGTCAAGACGGATCAGAGCGCGGGCATAACCCGCATAAGCTTTGAGTTTGTATTCATCAGCGATTTTATCCAAAGGCTTGTCGAATCCCTTCCTGTAATAGTCCGCCGCCTCGGAGTAGAGATCGAGGTAATTCATTGACTTGCCGAGAGAAAAATAGAAAGAGGCGTCGTCTTCTCCACGGGTGATGATGGAATCACGGAGCGCCAAAGCCTCTTTGTCTTTCCTGGCATTGAAATAGAGAGCGCTCAGAGTTTTCAATATATTCGGATTGCTGAATCCGGCTGCCCGGGCTTTCTCAAAATAAGTAATGGCGCTTTCCCAGTTATGCAGCTTAAACATGTAAGTATTGCCGATGCTGAGCAGGAGATGCTGATTCCCGGGATTTTTGGCCAATCCCTGATCCAATATATCAATAGCTTTCTGGTCCTGATCAAGCTGATTGTAAATATCGGACATCCCCACCCATGCATCGGCATTTGCCGGGGTACGCTCCACCATGCGCCGGAGAACCGAGAGCGCATCGTCAGTCATGCCGTTCATCGCCAATAGACCGGCGACATCGTTCAGTTCACCATCCGGAGTATTGGGACGCTTGATTCTTGCCAGGAGAATGCTCTTCGCCCGGTTTTTCATTTTCATGGCAAAATAGTACCGGGAGAGCCTGACCACATCGGAAAAGGAGGTTTCAGGCTTCAGTTTTATGTACATTTCCAGCGCTTCTGCGGCGGAGGGGATATCACCCTCCTGCTGGTAAAGGGTTTGCAGCATCCTCCACCCATCCGCATTCGCGGGCTTAACCTGAACAGTCATCTCCGCAAAGTACTCTGCGGATTTGATCTTCCCGCTGCTCGCGAACACTCTTGCCAGAGCGAGCATGATATCATCGTTACGGGGGTCATACTGCAAAGCTTCAAAATAAAAAGCCAGCGCCTTGCCGTAATCCTTCCTTATTTCAGCGCTCTTTCCTTCCACAAACAGATCAACCGATTTTCTCGTAAGCTGTTCATTGATTCCTTTAGCTGTTCCCTTCGGAACTGTGGCTGCACATCCGAATAAAATAAGTACAGCCCAAAGAGCGCTCCCGATCAGAGCGGCACTGTAAAGATTCTTACCTGAATGTAACATATACCTAACCCCCTATACTTTGATTTATCGTGCTTTATAGCATGGCTTCATGCAGTTATTGATAATTGGATCCTGAAAAGGTTTTATCGTTCCCGCGAAGCGGCAACAAGTTCAGGATGACACGTGTCATGCCGAACTCGTTTCGGCATCTATTATTACAATGCATTTGATCACTGCACCAATACTTTGTTATCCTCCCGTTTCGAGAATTCATCCTCCAAGTCCTTTTTCCGATATGCCAAATCCAGAATCTGAACGGGATGGATGGTACGGCAGGGAATACCTTCGTGGTTTAATAGTTCATCAAGCTGCATCTTGCAGGAAGG
>JAUYCD010000153.1 GCA_030692375.1 Candidatus Latescibacter sp.
TCAGGGGGCACTGGTCTTGTGTGAGGGCAACTGGCCTGCACGGACTGCAAACAGCGTGAGCTCGGTTGCCCGGCGGTCCAGCTCTTCAGTCATCATCATGGTTAAAATATCCCCCTGTCCTTCGGACATCCCCCTTGCTAAGGGAGACAAGAGAAAAAAGGGGCATAGATGCCGAAACTAGTTCGGCATGACACGTGTCATCCTGAACTTGTTTCAGGATCTTACCCCCTTCGATAAGGGGGTCGGCGCTATGCGCCGGGGGGATCTTTCTTTCCCCTCTTTATACTCATCATAAATGCGACACTTCCCGGCAGTGCGCCTATGAAACCGGAGGAATACGCCAGAAATGTGTAGGAAACGACAGTGGCCTGACTCACCCCGACTGTGGAGAAAAGAATCACGGCCATCATCTCCCGCACTCCCACCCCGCCCAATGATATGGGAATGCTGGCGGTTATTTCCATAAGCGGAACAAAGAGCGCGAAATACATGAATCCCAGTTCGATTCCTACCGCTCGCCCGCAGAGGAAATGCACCCCGATCCGGGTGAGCTGAATGAATATCGAAGTTCCCAAAATAGCGAGAAGGATTGAAGGCGCACGGGTCAGTTGGTGCATCTCGTGATAAACTGCGGAGAGCTTCAGTCGAATTTCCCCGGGAAGGAACCGTCCAAACGCCCGGCTCATGATCCTGCCCGCCGGTTTCAGTGCGAACAGCCCGATAAACCCGCACAGGAGCAGGAACATGAAAACCGCGACCGGCAGGGCTTCCATGGAAGGGCCGCTTGGCAGAAACAGGAATCCGCACAGGCTGAAAAGCACCAGGATCAAAAGACCCATCACACGGTCGGCCAGGGTGGACGAAAAAGCCGAAGTGGTTTTCCCCGAGGCTTTGGCCGCCTGGTATACCCGGATGATATCGCCGCCGATAACTCCCGGCAGGACATAGTTAAAAAAAAGGCCCATGAAATATCGGCTGACTGTGCCGCGAAATCCAAGGTGAATTCCGTGAAATCCCAGGAGAATTCCCCACTGTTTCGCTCCGGCGATTCCGCTCACGATGAAAACCAGAACAGCGGAAGCAAAGAAAATCGGGTCCGCCGATAGAATGTTGTTCAGAATTTGACCGGCGCCGAATTTGTAGAGAATAAAGATAAGAAGCCCGGCAGAGACGGCCCCTCTTGCTGGCTTCGATGTAAAAATTCTCAGGAGATTTTGGAACATGAGACCTCTTAAAAAAAGGAAAATCCCCTCTGGCTTTGCCATCTCCCCTTATTAAGGGGAGAATATGCCACAAGCGTTGTGTGCCTCTATCGGTGTTTTTCCCCCCTTAACAAGGGGGGAGGGGGGATTAATTTTTTTCAGACTTCATTTTTTGTTCGATCACCTGACGGGTTTCCAGCGCCTGGCTGTCGCCGGGCGATATCCGGAGAATATTCCCGGCGGCGTCAAGCGCCTCTTTGTACATTCCGGCCTGGAACAGCGCCGCAGTGTATGCTCTCCAGGAATCCGGATCGTTCCGATAACGGCCCGTAACCGCTTTCAGGATAGGCACCGCCGCTTCAGGCAGGGAGAATTTAATAAAATTAATTCCGGCCGCTACCGATTCCTGTGCGTTGTCAAGCGGAAGATGTTTCACCTCTTCATCGATCATCCGGTTGAATTCATCCATAATGCCACGGTCGCGGAGTATCGTGTAGAGAAGCATCCGTATCTCGGAATCGGGAGCGCAGATGCGGAATGATTCCCGCGCCACCCGTATTGCGTCTTCATTACGGCCGTCCTTTGAATACTGTTCGCTCAGACGGGCGAACGCGATAAAATAATTGTGAAGAAGCTTACGGGTATCCTCCGGCTTGTAGAGGCCTGGGTCGGCAATACCACGGAAGGAGTACAGTGAGAATAGATTCTTCTCCACAACGGGGGCGTTGACCAAGTATTCGTTGTCGAGAGCCCGCTCTTTCACCAACCGAAACACCATGCCCTCCATCGACATGTGCTCGCCAAGGCCGATCATGAGATCAGGATTAACAGATACCGCGAAATAGATGGGGCGGCTCCAGTTCACCGTTTTGATGATGTGCGCTACCATGATGCTCGATACGGAGAGGATCCCTGCTTTCTTGCCGTCGGGCAGGGCGCCTACCGCATCGGGAGGCATGTTCCAGGTCATTCCCGCCAGGGTCACCTCTTTCGGCTCGGGGTCCCAGAGCCTGGTCTGCTGGGATTGCAGGGTGTTTCCGGCAAGGCTGTTATCGATGTAATCATCTGTGAATGTGATGGGAATCTTCTCATCCTCATCACGGAGCTGTTTGATATACCAGGGAGCGTTGAGCAGGCTGAGATTCACCACCCGTACATCGCGGCGGATTCCTTCCACCTCACGGGCATACCAGAGCGGATAGGTATCGTTGTCACCGCTGGTGAACAGGATGGCATTCTTAGCGCAGGTCTGGAGGATGTTGACCGCATAGTCCTTTGGAATCCAGTTCCAGGAACGGTCATGGAGTTTATAGTTCGACCAGGCGGGATCCAGGTGGTTGGACAGCGCCGCCGCAGGAACGAGAGTGCCAATCCCCAGGACAAGGATTACCAGCGAAGGTACGGCAAACCGCCTTAACCTTCCATGTTCCAGCCGCTCCTGCACCCAATGCAGTATGCCGAATATCCCGATGCCGAGCCAGATCATGACCATCATATATGATCCCAGGAAAAAGTAGTCGCGCTCACGGGCTTGTGGATTCTGCATGTTGAGGTAGAGTACGAGTCCGGCCGAGGTCAGGAGGAAATAGAGCCAAAGGGCGCTGAAATTTTTCACATCCCTCCGTGAATGGAACGCGATACCGAACAGAATGAGGAGCCAGATCGCTATCGGTACAAACGCCTTTTCTTCCACCGGAACGTCCCGGCCCGGATAATCCGCCGAAAGGTGGTTGGTGAAAGTGACCGGGATGGAAGGCCCCCACTTCGGGAATTGCTGGAGGAGATAGCGGACGTACATGAAATTGAACTGGTATCCGGGGTCGGCGTTGCGGGTGAACATCCCGAGGTACATGTTTCCCTGGGCGTACTGCTCGCGCTCAAGGTAGGAACGGTAACGTTCCCAGGTGTTTGGGTTTCCTTCGTTGATCGCGGGTTTCTTTGCGGCTCTCACCATCACTGTCGGGTAGACAGAATAGCCGATGACAAAGAAGGAAAGACAGAGGAGCATCACGTAAAGCCCCCTATCCCTCGGTCCCTTTCCAAAATCCCCTCTGGCTTCGCCATCTCCCCTTATTAAGGGGAGAATATGCCACAAGCGTTGTGTGCCTCTATGAGTGTTTTTTCCCCCCTTAATAAGGGGGGCAGGGGGGATTATTCCTGCCCCCGGAACGGGGGAAGGATGTCCGAACAGGAAGGGGGCTGTAATCCGCCAGGCGATGAACGGTCCTGCAAGCGCAAGGAGCGCCATGAGCAGGTATAGTATCGGCCTACCCGCCGCGATCTTGACTGCCATGAGACAGACAACCACCGCTCCCGCCGCTGTCCAGAACCGCCAGTTCGCAAACCATTCCGGCTTTGATGTAATGACGATCAACATTATGGCTGGCGCCGCGAGGAGCGTGGTGAGGTGTACCCCGTTGCCAAGACCCACCAGGTATGCCGCCAGGAAAAGGTAACGAACCGCTCCTGGACGGTCTTTTCTCTCGCTCCACCCCAGAGTCAAAAAGACCGCCAGGAGTGAAAGCAAAAGACTCGGCATGTACGTTTCAATTTCCACCGAATTAACCCAGAACTGATGGGAAAATCCGGCGGTAAACGCCGCAGCAAGGGCGCTGAATATGATGATGAGGTCACGAGGAAGCCTTCCGGTGAACGGAGCCATACGGGCAATCAGGTTCGCCGTGATGAGATACATCAGCATGGCGGAAAAAGCGCCTGAGAAAACATTGATGAGGTTCACGCCGTAGGCCTTCCCCCCGATTTTCATTGTACGCAGGTCAGGGAAAGGAATAATCGACATGACCCGCCCGACGAGCGACATGAGCGGCGACCCCGGCGGATGGGGAATGCCCATGATCGCAGAGGTTGTGATGAACTCTCCGGAGTCCCAGAAAGAGACGGTCGGCGATACGGTCAAAAGATAGACGACCAGCATCGAAAGAAAAACGAAGACTGCCGCCGCTTTGTGCAAAGAAAGTCTAAAGTCCAAAGTCCAAAGTCCAAAGTCCAAAAAAAGTGCCTGAGTGCCTGAGTGCCTGAGTGCCTAAGTGCCTAAGTGCCTGAGTGACAAAGCAGCCATAAAAATATAAGGCATTACGAGAGATGAAGCAACAAACACATAAAAAAATACAGAAAAATGGATACAAGTGTAATTTTATTCTTGACAAACATAACATGCGTTATTATATTTTGATTTAGACATAACATGCGGGGTAGGAAATAAGCTGAATTTGAATGATTAAACGAGAATTGGTCTGAACCATGATTCATGGGATTAAAGGATTACCATGATGAATACATACGATCATAGGCTGTCTTCAGGAAACAGTTTCATATTCTACGCCTTCGATAAGGATGTCTTCGGCGCTTTTTGAATGAAAAAAAATGAAACATATTTTTTAAAAGGCATTATATTAATAACCTGTATGTTGTCCTATCATAGACACATTCAACAATGAGATGGAAGGTGATTACAATGGTGAATCCGCTGGCAATCGAGTTCGATTATTTTCTAGCGAACAGGGATGAGCTTGTTAAAAAGTATAACGGTAAAGTGATTGTTATCAAGAATCAACAGGTTATCGGACAATATGATACTGAACTGGAAGCTGTTTTAGAGACTTCTAAAACTGAGGAAATGGGAACTTTTCTCGTCCAAAAATGCGCTCCTGATGAAAACAGCTTTACACAAACATTTCATTCAAGAGTTGCTTTCGCATAAGGGCCTATGATGGCAGATGTAAAATCGCACGCTTTCACTGTCGAACATGATGGCCTTGCTCGTATTCTGAAGACACCAGTTCATATTGCCTCTCCGCTTAGTGGTAATCCTCGCCCTGTGAATTTGAATGATTGCGGGGCACATCAATATACTGCAATATGGGATACCGGCGCCACCGGTTCTGTTATTACTCAAAAGGTGGCAAACGAATGTGGTCTTAAACCAATAGGAATGACCAGAGCCTATACTGCAAATGGCCCTAAAGATTGTTCAGTATATCTTGTCAGTATTTTTCTTCCGAACAAGGTAGTTGCACCAGTTGTCAGCGTCACTGAGGGTATCCTGAGTGATGATGAAGATGTATTAATAGGAATGGATATAATATCACAAGGCGATTTTGCAATAACTAATTTGAATGGGAAGACTTTATTTTCTTTTCGAATGCCGTCTTTAAGCACAATAGACTTTGTAGAGAAGAAACCTCTCCGCCAAATTACCAAGGTCGGGAGAAATGATCTATGCCCTTGCGGAAGCGGGAAGAAATACAAGAAATGCCATGGAAAATAATTTTTTTATGATGGTTTATCTTCCTAACCCGATCTATTCATGAATTTTTTAACCGGATTATGAACAAACACATTTTTGTGATACTATCTTATTGTTATTAATTATCTTATAAACTCACCCCCTGACCCCCTCTCTTATAAATAATAGAGGGGGAAACCCCTGTGGCCTTTCTCATGCCATTTGTTATGAGGCAAAGAGGGTTCTTCCCCTCTATTGCTTGCAAGGGGATTATGGGGTGAGTTCATGAGAGCATGAAATATCACTTTTCGTGTTTATGAATATTCCGGGCTAAAACCAAAAATGTTCACTTTAACGAAAAAGTACAAGATTATTAAACCACGAACCACACGAAAGGCACAAAAAATGATTTTATCAAAAAGCAAATTTCGTGATTTTCGTGATTTTCGTGGTTAAATGAACTGTATTGGGGCTAAAACTCCAGTTTCAAATTCTCCGCCTTCGGTGAGACTGCCTTCGGTGCTTTTTTGAATGTCATCCCGACCTGGCGTATCGGGGGCATGTCTATCTGTTTCCCGGCGAGCAATTCGGCGATGGTGAAAAGTTGAATCTTCGGGTACTTTCTGCCCCAGGATGATGATTCATAGAATCCGGCGGTGACGGCTTCGTTCTTCATCGGGCCGGAGTGTTCTTCCATAGAAATCAGAACGCCTATTGCGGCTTTCTCCCGTTCCACTACACCGCGCAAATCCCGGACATGGGCAACATTCGTGTGCCCGGCTTTTACAGAAAGAATGACCGTATCAAATTTCCCGGTCTCTTCGGCCTGGAAGATGATTTTTCCGTCTATGCCCTTGTCCGCGCCCTTCTTCTGCTCCACCGGACGCGCCCCCACGAGGCCAAGCGCCCACCACTGGAATTGGTACGGATCCGACGCGGCCAGCTCCGCTGCATCAGGAACAGAAACCGGCTCCCCCAAAACTTTATAGTGAGCCATGCCGCTAAAGGCTTCCAACAGCCGGGATTTCATCAGCGTTATAGCAAGGTGCGTTATATCAATGCCTATCCATCGCCTACCAAGTTTCTGGGCGACAGCAATCGTGGTTCCACAACCGCAGAAAGGGTCAAGGACAATGTCGCCTTCATTCGATGATGCCTTGATTATTCGTTCCAGGAGGGCTTCAGGTTTCTGAGTGGGGTAGCCGAGGCGTTCTTGATCTTTTGTAGAAAGCCAGCGTACATCTTCGTCAATCCCTTCATTATTTCCAAAAACCGTACCGTTGGTGTAGGGTTGATAAGCCCATATGTCTGAAACGGCTTGCCCCTCATCCTTTCCTAAGCGCCTTTCGTAAATTGGCCAAGCTTGCCCAAGAACAATCTTAATGTAGCCAAGTTCATAGAATCGGTCTAACTTCTGGTGTTGCGATAACTCCGACATGTTTTCGCCAATATCTTGCAGTAGTGCGCCAGGAATAGCCCAGTGCCTTCCTTTTGAAGATGGGTCAAAACCTCTCCACGGCTTACCGGATTCACCCCCACGCAGACCCGCACCTGTCAGTACGTTCCCATAGTAATTAGTTCTGTAACCTTGGTCGTCTTTGACGAAATGTTCTTCAACATGCCCTTTCATATAAGGACGTTTGGGGTATGTCCATGTAAAAGTATCAGTTTTCGAATAGAAAAGGATCACATCATGGACAGGACCATACCTATGTATCTTGTTATGTGCTCCAGTCCGCCGCCAAATAATTTCATTTTTATAATTTCTCGCCCCAAACACCGCATCCATGAGCAACTTCAGGTAATGACTCGCTGTCGGGTCGCAGTGGAGGTAAATGCTCCCCGTAGATTTCAGAACACGCCGCAATTCGATAAGTCTGGGGGCCATCATGACGAGATAGGCGAGCATGTCGCAGGGGCCGAGGAATGTGCGGAAAGCCTGCATGACGTCGGCAACACGCCCGCCGGCGGTAACCAGGTCGGCAAAGACTACTTCATCCTCCTGATTCCATGTCCAAGTATCTTCAAACGCAAGTATCTGCGAAGCGGCCCGGCTCCCGTCCTGTTCCTTGAAAAGGATATTGTAATTCTGGTTGCTCTTGAAAGGAGGGTCAAGATACACGAGGTCAACGGACTCGGAGTCGATGTGCTGTCTCAGAACATCCAGGTTGTCGCCATAATAGAGTACGTTTTCCATTTCCACCAGCTTTTAGGTACTGAAAATTGTCTGAACCATGATTCATGGGATTTAAGGATTACCATGATTGAGCACTCAGGCACTTAGGCACTCAGGCACTAAGGCACTTACTTCGGCATTTGGTTCATAAACTGCTTGGAGAGAAGATCCCGTGATTCCTGAACCGACTTATCGTTGGGAGTAATAGTGAGAATCTTGTCCAGGCAGGCGAGAGCGCCGGAATAGAATCCGCTCGAATAGAGGATAGTGGCATAGGTTTTCCAGACTTCTGTCCTGGATACATCATCAGTCGCCCTGTTTTGCTCCGTCTGGACCAGAGCGTAGGCTTTTTCACGTTCCCCGGTGCGGTCCAGGAGAGCATAGACATGGAGCCTGTCATCCATTCCGCTCCTGGAAAATAGAGGCGAGGCCATTTCCTTGGCGATGTAATTTTTGATCTCTTTGTCCAGGTTTACGGAAGCCAGGACCTGATAGAGGAGCACTCTCTTTCCCAAATCATTCGAGGTCTTGGAAAGGGCGCCTTTGGCCGCACGAAGCGCGTTCGCCGAATCGCCGATCGAGGCATACCTCTCTGCAAGCTGAGCAAAACCGATGAAATAGTTGGTAACCAGATGGAGCGTGTTCGGCGGAATATAGTTGTTGGGATCGGAGAGGCCGCGGTACTTGTATTTATTGAATACATTGTTATCCAATACAGGAATATTCACCATCATCTCACCGGGCCGCGCGGTGGCTTGTACAAGTTTGTACACCATGCCTTCCATTGTCAGGTGCCCATCCAGTCCGATCATGTTCTCACGTGCTACGGTCACCGCAAAATATATGGGGCGCTTCCAGTTCACCCAGTCGATGATGCTTTTGACCATTTCATCCTGCACGCGGAGAATGGCGACAGGTCCATCCTGGGATTCAATTTTCTGCGGGGTGACAAGATTCCATTTGATTCCCGCAGATTCCACTTCTTTTCCCTCCACCGGCCAGACCCGTCTGAGGATTGACTCCTCGTTATGGCCGGTCAGCACCTTCTCGATAAACTGATCGTCATATTTCATCGGGACGCTCAATCCGGAAGAGTACTGAGGCCCGATGTTCCTCCCCTCGTTTTTAAGCTGAAGGATGTACCAGTCCGTGTTGAGGAGGCTGAGATTGATGAGGCGGATGTCTTTCCGGAACCCTTTAACTTCCTGGAGATACCAGAGCGGGAATGTATCGTTGTCGCCGTTGGTGAAGAGTATCGCATCCTTGTCGCAGGAAACGAGAATATTATAGGCGTAATCCCACGGCGTCCAGTCGTCTGCACGGTCATGCACCTGGTAATTGGAGAAACGGGGATCGATATGGTTTGAAAGGGCCGCCGCCGGGGCAAGCGTTCCGAACACGATGAACAGACCCACTGTCACCGGCGCAATCGCCCGGTTCAGCTTTTTGGCTTCCATCCACTCCCGGATATCGGTGATGACTCCGTATATTCCGAACCCTATCCAGAACATGATGGTATAATAGGAGCAAAGAAAGAAATAACCGCGTTCCCGCACCTGGGGATTGTCCATGTTCAAGTAAAGCACCAGTCCGATCGATGTGGCAATAAAAAAGGTGAATAGCGGCAAAAACCTTCGCACGTCCACCCGGATATGGGTATAGAGCCCGTACAGAAGAAGCGAAAAAAGGAGCACCGAAAGCGGTACAGGGCTATTCAGATTAACTTCGCTCGGAGTATCTGCAGAGCGGTTGTTATGGAAATTTACAGTTATTGTCGGTCCCCATTGGGGAAACTGCTGAAGCAGGTATCGGAGATACATGTAGCCGAACTGGTAATTGAATTCGGCTTTCCGTGCAGGGATGGTGGAAATCATTCCCGACATGGTTCCCTGGCCGTACTGTTCACGGTCGAGATAGTTCTTGTACCGTTCCCAGGTTTGTGGATCGCCCTCATTGATGGCGGCATGTTTGGAGGCGCGGACCATAACGGTGGGATAGACCGAATACCCGATGACATACAACGAGCTGCAAAGAATCATGCCTATGAGTGTCAGTTTCCAAAGTTCCCTGCTCTTTTGATACAATTTATAGAGTACTATAGGCGACGCCAGAGCGAAAACGGCGATGAACAGATAGGATATCTCGTATCCTCCAAAAAACTCGATAACGGCGAAAGCGAACAGAAAAAGCCCGAAGTATATCCAGAGTTTCATGCTCGCAAACCAGTCCGGCCGTCCAAAGAGAACGAGGAGGAAGATTGTCGGAACTATCAGAAGCGAAATGGGATGGATACCGTTTCCCAACCCTATGATATACGCTGCGAGGAACAGATACTTAAGCGCCCCCGGATCTTTCTTACGCTCATCCCAGCCCAGAGTGAGCCAGACCGCCAGCATGGAGATGAACAGAGAAGGCATGTAGGTTTCGGTTTCGATGGCATTGTTCCAGAACTCATCGGCAAAAGCTGTCAGGAATGCGGTAACCGCCGCGCTGAACAGGACAATGGCGGTTTCAAACCTGTTCCCGGAGGAAGGTTTGAATTTCCGGATGAGCCTTACCATGATGAGGTAGGCAAGCATGGCGGTCAATGCGCCGAGGAGCACATCGATGAGATTGATCCGGTAAGCAATTTCAGAAAATCCCGTCCCTCTAAAATCATAGAAGGGAATGAGGGACATCACTTTCCCTATGAGGGAAAGCAGGGGAGATCCGGGTGGATGGGGAGTGCCCATAATAAATGAACAGGTGATGAATTCCCCGCAGTCCCAGAAAGAGATGGTGGGGGCTACTGTTTTGAGGTAAATACAGAAAGTGACAATAAAAACACCGGCAGCAACAATTTTATTTATTTTCCCCTCGGTCAAAAAAAATCTCCCTTCGCACAAAAGAACGCAGCTCGCTGAATCCCTGAGTCATTCAAGATGAATATACCGTTAATTACTACAATCATGCAATATTATTTTGCCACTAATTCTTCACTCAAACGTCTGAAAATATGATTTTGTTTCAACAATCGTTGCATTCTTTCGATTTTGAGATTAGTTTACTTATTGAATAGATGCCGAAACAAGTTCGGCATGACACGTGTCATCCTGAACTCGTTTCAGGATCTGAACAATACGATTAGAGGTAAAACTCGTTGATAAGTTTATTGAAGCTCATTCTTCTCTGGTGGATCATCTCAGTTGTGGTAAGATGGTATCGCCGGATGCAGGCCGAACGGGCCGGCCGTCAGGAAGTACCGCCGCAAGACGACCACCCGGGAACGAGTGACCGGGTATATTCGGGAAAAATCGAAGACGCTGAATTTGAGGACATTGATGAACGGAACAGAAATTCTTCGTGAAGTACGGGTAATTGTTCTGGCCGGGGAGGAATTTCAGCGACTGGAGAGGCTCTCTGCGCTGATCGAAGAAACGGTGGACAAGGCGACCCGTGATTTCAATTATGACAGCCTGTGGCCGGAGGATTTTAAAAAAAATCGGGGTCCCCGCAAGTCCGAGGACTTGTGGGGTGATAATGAGGATTCCAAGAGGGATAACGGAGTAGGCAGATTCTCTTCACTTCTTCAAACATATCCGATGATGGCTGAACGAAGGGTAATTGTTTTTAGGTTTTTTGATGATCTCCATCCGGAAATCCGCAAGAAAATATGCGCGCTTCTCCAGAGAACGCCGGAAACTACCCTGGTAATTCTTGAAGGAGAAAAAATTTCTCTTTCCCCCAAACCCTCAAGCGTTAGCTACCGTGAGGAAACATTCAAACAGATATATGACAATAAACTACCCGACTGGATTCGTAAACAGTTTGCCAAACGCGGGAAGAAAATCACTGAGGATGCTATTGCCCTCATGATTAATAATGTAGGCAGTGTTCTTGGCGAACTGAATAAAGAAATAGAAAAGGTTGTAGTTGCAGTCGAGGACAAAAATCCGGTGACTGTAACGGATGTGGAAAAGATTGTGGGGACGTTCAGGAGATATACCACGTATGCCCTCTGCAACGCGGTTGGCGCCGGTGATTTTGGCGAAGCGGCTCATGTTCTCACGAACCTTATGGAAACGGAGAAGAACAAGGAAACATGGTACATTACTCTTCTCGCTTCTCACCTCATGAAAATTGCCGAATACAATGCTCAGATAAAAGCCGGAACGCCTCCTGGACAAGCTATGAAGGTGCTCACAGCAAGCGAATTTCTCTGGAAAACAAATAAGTATGGCATACAGGTCAAAAATTTTGGCTGGCAGGAAGTACGCCGCGCCCTCATCCGGCTGGCCGATACGGATTCGTCTCTCAAGAAGAGCAGTCTGGATCACCGGCTGATCATGGAACTTATGCTTCCGTTCATCATGCCAGGTCATAAAATTACTTTGTGAAGGGAGACAGTTGATCATGGCTAAACCGATCGAGGTCACCGACCAGACATTCCAGGCGCTGGTTATAGATAGTTCACTCCCGGTCATCGTGGATTTCTGGGCCACATGGTGCCCGCCGTGCCGGATGATTGCGCCGTTGCTCGAACAGATTGCGGATGAGTATGAGGGCAAAGCGGCGGTCTGCAAAGTAGATGTGGATCACAACCATGTCCTCGCGCAGAAGTACAATGTTCGGAGCATCCCCACGATCCTCTATTTCAAGAACGGCCAGATCAAAGATCAGGTGGTGGGCGCCTTGCCGAAAGAGCAGTTGGTGGCCCGTCTCACTGTACTATTATAGGGGGATGCATGGGAACTGTACATGACCTTGTCATCATAGGCGCCGGGGCGGCGGGACTAACCGCCGGAATGTACGCCAGTCGTTCAAACATGGATACCGTTCTCCTGGAAAAATTTGCTCCCGGCGGCCAGGCGGCTCTTACCGCGTTCGTGGAAAATTTTCCCGGTTATCCGGACGGCGTCTCCGGTTTTGATCTCATGGAGAACATGCGGAGGCATGCGGTGGGATACGGCCTCTCCATTCTCACCACGGAGGTGCGCTGCATCGGGCGGTTTGAAAACTCCCCTTTCCGTATCTCTACCACCGGCGGCGATATTTTTACCCGGACTATAATCATCTCTACCGGTGTACGGCCCAGGTTCCTCGATATCCCCGGGGAAAAAGAATTCTTCGGAAGAGGCGTTTCCACGTGCGCTACCTGCGACGGCGCTTTCTACCGTGACAGGGAAGTCGCGGTCATCGGAGGCGGGGATTCGGCGCTCGACGAGGGGTTGTATCTCACCCGTTTCGCCTCCAAGGTGCACATCATTCACCGCCGTGACAAATTCCGGGCGGTGCATACCCTGGTGGAGAAAGCCCGCAGCCATCCCAAAATTTTCTTCAGGCTCGAATCGATCGTGACCGCGGTTAAGGGGAACGAATTCGTGGAAGGCGTATCTCTCCGTCATGTCAAAACCGGTGAAGAATCCCATCTCCCGGTTGCCGGAGTGTTCCTCTATGTCGGGCTGATCCCGAACACCGGGATGTTCAAGGGATTCCTCCAACTGAACGAACAGGGGTTCATCCTGACCGGCAGGGAACTTGCCACCTCTGTTCCCGGAATATTCGCCGCCGGGGATGTGCGCGACACCCCGCTCCGCCAGATCATCACTGCTGCCAGCGACGGCGCACTGGCGGCCTTTTCGGCGGGGAAATATCTGGAAGAACATTATTGAAAGGCAAGGATGAAGGATGAAAAGGTCAAAGATTCTTGGCGTTGAGGATTTACTCAGGAAAGTGAAAGAATATGAATGATACGCCAAGAGATGTAGAAGTGCGAATGATGCAAATGTTTGCCCAGCGAACTCCTGCTGAGCGGTTGAGGATGGCAAGCGGCATGTTCGATGCGGGGAAAAAGCTCATGGAGGCCGGGCTCAAGCGGGAAAACCCTTCCCTTAATGAAGCTCAGCTTCGAACGCGAATATTTCTAAGGCTTTATGGCGATTGTTACTCTCAAGAAGAGATCGAAAAAATAGTGAAGCACATACCCAATATGCAATTGGACACGGATTAAGAATAGTCGGAATCGGTTTATTGCAATTTCACTTTTCATGAACAAGAACCAGGGGTAAAGGTATGAAAGAAAGGTACACAGCAGTGATCAAGCGGTCCAGCCATTGATGGATCGGATGGATTGAGGAGGTGCCTGGTGTTAATTGTCAGGAGCAGACGAAGGATGAATTGCTGAAGACACTGAAAGTCACACTACGAGAGGCGCTGGAGTTTAATCGTCTTGAGGCGCTCAACGCTGCGGGCGAGGGCTTTGAAGAAGCCACCATCGCCGTATGACGAATTCCTCAGGCTCCAGGAGGAACTTCAGGATTATGATGACCTTCGCTGCCTCAGAGAAGCCAAAGAAGCGGAAAGAGATGCACTGACTCTTGGAATGGATGAATTGAAGAAGAAGATCGGAGAGTGAACAAGCCACTCCAACCGACGCGTGAAAACAAGAGGCTGAACTTTTCCGTAAGACAAGGTCGTAGATGTACTATGTCACATATTAGGCTCTAAGCGCCTATTGTTCTGCTTCATTCGTAAATATAATTTTCCCCCAAGCTTTCTTTTTCCCTCCAACTTCCCTTGCTTTTTTTACCGTCGATTTATATCTTGTACATGATTTAGAAACGTCATTCCCGCTGCATTTTCTGCTCTAATCATACGATAAAAAACCACACATGGAGGATGAACATGGCAAGCACGTTTACATTCAAACCGGTCGCAGAGACCAAGTATGACCTGGCATCTCTCGGAGAAGTGATGATGCGGTTCGATCCCGGCGATGTGCCGAGCGCCCGTGCACGCAGCGCCCGAATCTGGCATGGCGGCGGAGAGGTGAATGTGGCCGAGGGCATCGCGTATGTATTCGGCATGAGGGCTGCGGCGGTGACCGCGCTCGTGGATGACGGCATCGGACGGAACATCGAGAGCCAGATGAAAGAGGCCGGGGTGGACACCTCGAATTTCATCTGGTTCAGCCCCTCCGGAAAGGGCAGGTTCGCCACCGACGGCAAGGGAACCCTGCACAACGGCATTAATTTCACCTGGAAAGGTAGAGGCGTTCTCCCGTCTGTGACCGAATATTACCGCGCGCATACACCCGCTTCCACGCTCAAGCCCGGCGATTTCGACTGGGACAAATTCTTCGCCCAGGGTGTGCGCTGGTTCAACACCGGCGGGATATTCTCCTGTATTGGGCGAGAGACAGCCGATTTCGCACTGGAAGCCATGAAAGCTGCCG
>JAUYCD010000154.1 GCA_030692375.1 Candidatus Latescibacter sp.
TGCCATATCACTTATCTTCTCTTTAAACAAAATCCCCCCGCCGCATAAAGCGGCGACCCCCTTGTTAAGGGGGTAAAAGCTGCCTGCCAACATGATTCCCCCCTTAATAAGGGGGGGGGATTCGTCCTTCAAAAGGACTTGAACCCAAGAATATTTTCATAAATATTTTCTCGTGGAACGATAAGCATTATAAAGAGTAAAAATTGATTCAAATATATGGGGGATGGCCAGAAAGAACCCCCCAATTCAGATAATTTAGTTTCCTCAGTTGCCGATGTCCTGTTTTTGCTCGGATTATACTTTATGTATAAGTTCAAAATTAGATATCCTTGCTTCGGACAAATTTTCATTGTCTACAATAATTTTCCCATTCTGATCTATAGAAATAATTACGTCGTTTAATTCCAAAAGCGTGCCGTCATATCCAACATTTTTTAACCGTGATCGGGTAATATCGAGAAGATTCTGGCACTCTTTGGGATGGAGAATCCCTTCATACCCCGCCCGTTCCAAATTATAAGGTTTGGAGAGCTGTCCCTCGTGCGACGCCACCCAGGAATCAGCCCCGTTAAAGTAACCCCGGATGGTAATATATTCGTGGTTTTCCCTGAGAATCGGATAGTCGTCCAGTCCCACATAATCACGGTGAGAGGCATAATGCATCAGGTCGGCGATCGGTTCAGTTTTCGTTATGCCGGTCATATAAATTGCCCGGCTATAAACAGTTGGCACACTATTGTTTGTGAGAAAATGAGCTATGGCGAACTCTTCGAAGGGACTGTTAAATCCATATTCCCTGATGAGCTCATGATTGCCGCCGCCTTCTCCGGGTTGAGGATTCTCGCCCACCCTCGATGTTTTCCAAACAATGTGAATATTATCCTTTGTTACCGTGTAATAGACCTCGTGGTTCTCTGAAAACGAATGACACGGAGTTCTTCTCCAGCGTTCCGGGAGGAAATAATCAAATAATCTCGGATTACGGCCGACAACCCAGAGCAATCCTCCTGTGCTTTCCACATGACCATGAACATACGGCACTCCAAATATCTCGCTGAGCGATAAAAATTGAGGCAATGCGGAGGCTTGAAAACGATCGCGCTGATCCTCGTGATATACATGCCGCCTAAGAGACTTGACCTGCTCATCATAGTGGGGTGTCCGCATCAATAACTCATAATCTACCACTGAGTATTGGCTCCTGTTCACAAGAGAGTTCACATATTCGCTTTGTATTTCCAGCGTGTCCGCTGTTCCGTTGCGCCCCAGGTCTCTCATGTGTTTGACATTTTTATCACTGATGATGATATGAGACGGTTTTATATCGGCCATTATGAAGCCTTTTTCTTCAAGATCATGCGTAACCTTCACTGTAACAGGCTTCAGAAAGTTTTCCAGCTCCAGGCCGGTAATGCCGATTTCTTTGAATGCCTCGATAATATTGAGACCTTCGATCCACTTATACACCATTTTATACTGCTTCAGAATGTCAAGGTTGATACTGGGATGACGGAGGGTAATCTTGTTAATCCTGGACCTTGAACGGCCTGTTTGCCATAACTGAAATTTTTCCGAGGGGACATAAATTGCCAGGGGCTGCTGGGTATTTATGTTGATATCCCGGGAACCGAAATTACTGTCACGCAATTCCATTGCCAATGAAAATTCTTCCCAGGGGCTGTTAAATTCGGCATTGATGAATTCATAAAGAGTATGGGTATCGAGCGGCACATCTTCTCCCACACGGTTATTTTTTACTACGAGCTGCAGCCGTTTTCCATCGACCTCTTTGGTGGGAACCCTGTATACCGCACTTGTGCCGGATAGGCGGACTCGATGGGTTTCAAACCATTCCCTTTCATACCAATTCTCGATATCGAGGATATCCGAGTAAAGAAAGCCGTACTCGGTGAGGTAGAGATCGCCTTCATTACTTGTCTTGGTGTGGGCGTACACAACACCCAAAAGATTCATGAGTGAATGTGCGGCGGCTAATGAGTTACTTCTTTTATGAGAGAGCGCCGACATATAATTTTCTTTTGATTCGATCATAAATCAATCCGAATATGCAATTAGACAAGGTTAATGATCGGGAAAAAAGATTTAAGAGCTTTCTGTATTTTCGAAAACCTCACCCGGCCATCGGCCACCCTCTCCTAAATAGGAGAGGGTAAAAACAATGCACGTAATGAGTTACCCCCTCTCCTGACTAGGAGAGGGGGACAGGGGGTGAGGTTTCAAAAAGCAGAAAAGCTTGAATCCTGATAATTCCGGTGTAGACTTTCTTCTTGTACTTTGCGAGAAATCCTAAATTTTTATCCAAGGCGCTTTTTAAGATTGTTCAACTGCTCTCCGAGACGCCCGGGGAGACGGTCTCCGAATTGTTTAAAGTGCGCTTCAATATCCGGAACTTCCGCCTTCCATTCACCGGTATCGACATGCAGCAGTTCATGGATATCATGGCTGCTGATGGAAAGTCCGTTCATATCGAGATCCTTCACCTCCGGAACAAGACCGATGGGTGTCTCACGGGCATCGACTTCACCATCAATAAGCTGGCACATCCATTTCAACACGCGGCTGTT
This sequence comes from Candidatus Latescibacter sp., assembly GCA_030692375.1. Lineage (NCBI taxonomy): Bacteria > Pseudomonadati > Candidatus Latescibacterota > Candidatus Latescibacteria (ex Chuvochina et al. 2023) > Candidatus Latescibacterales > Candidatus Latescibacteraceae > Candidatus Latescibacter > Candidatus Latescibacter sp. The sequence goes on from JAUYCD010000154.1 coordinate 2,586, forward strand.
TTCGCCATACCCCGGCCAGAGCCATTTGCCTTCGTCATCTTTACGAAACCAGTTGACATAGAATATTTTCGGCGCTTTTGCGCCCAGTCTGTCTCCCATGTCCAGCCAATGCTGGAAATAATCCCCCATATTGTATCCGCAGAAGGGTATCATCGCAAAGGGGTCACGCCGAAGCTGTCCTAAACTCCCAATATTGGCGGCAGTGGTTTCAGAGGCAGCAGTGGCCCCCAGAAACACCCCGTGATCCCAGTTATATGCCCCATGAACCAGCGGCACTACGCCGGCTCTTCTCCCGCCGAACACAAAGATATCGATGGGGACTCCTTCCGGCTTTTCCCAGTCCTTGCAGATGACAGGACATTGAGAAGCAGGCGTGGTAAAACGGGCATTCGGATGAGCGGCGGCTTCGCCCCCGGACGTGGTCCAGTCGCGGCCCTTCCAGTCGATGGCATGGAGGGGAGGATCATTATCCATTCCTTCCCACCAGACATCCCCCTCATCTGTGAGAGCGCAGTTGGTAAAGATGGTGTTCGCTTTCACTGTTTCCATGGCCATGGGATTCGATTCATACGATGTGCCTGGCGCCACTCCGAAAAATCCGCATTCAGGATTGATGGCATGGAGACGGCCGTCCGGGCGGATTTTCATCCAGGCTATATCATCTCCGATACACTCGCATGTCCAGCCCGCAATGGTGGGTTTCATCATTGCCAGATTGGTTTTTCCGCACGCCGACGGGAATGCGGCGGCGATATGGTATTGCCTCCCCTGCGGGTTTGTGAGGCGGAGAATGAGCATATGCTCGGCCATCCAGCCCTCACGTCGTGCAATGACAGATGCAATGCGCAGTGAAAGACACTTTTTCCCCAGGAGGGCATTTCCGCCGTATCCCGAACCAAATGACCAGATGAGATTCTCCTCGGGGAAATGGCTGATATATTTCTTGTCCATTTCGGCGCAGGGCCAGGGAACATCTTTCCGGCCTTCCTCGAGCGGGGCGCCGATCGAATGGAGACAGGGAATGAATTCACCTTCTCTCCCGAGTTTCTCGAGTACCGCATCACCCACTCTGGCCATGATGTGCATATTGCATACCACATAAGGACTGTCGGTAATCTCAACCCCGATTTTCGAGAGAGGTGAATGAATCGGCCCCATGGAAAACGGTATGACATACATCGTCCTCCCTCTCATGCATCCCGCATACAGCTCTTTCATGGTCTGTTTGAGTGTATCAGGGTCGATCCAGTTGTTCGTGGGTCCGGCTTCTATCCGGGAAAGGGTGCTGATAAACGTTCTATTCTCCACACGTGCGACATCGCTGGGGTCGGAGCGGAACAGATAACTGTTCGGTCGATTTTTTAAAGGTATGGCGGCCCCGATTCTCACCATCTGTGACATCAACCGATTATACTCATCCTTAGAACCGCTGCATACATAGACGCTCTCCGGCAGACACATACCGGCAACTTCCTTAACCCATTTGCCGAGCTTCTCATTAACAAAGCTGGTATTGTTCATTTTTTTCTCCTGCTTCGAATCATATCGTGTTCTCATTCTGCATTATACGCATAAAGACGAAAAAAGTTTGCAGATGTATAAAAGCTTTGTATTATAGCATTTAAAATAAAAAAAACAAAAGAGAATTGCAGTGGACTTTCCAATTCCTCGTTTCCTTAATTTAACAAAAAGATCAAAAAATAAGGAAATATTGCTCTTTTTAACTGAAGCTTTGGAATACTTTTTGCGATTTATTTTATTACATTTCTTTTCAATAGATGCCGAAACAAGTTCGGCATGACACGTGTCATCCTGAACTCGTTTCAGGATCTAAACTTTCAAAACATGCGCAATTATTTTTGTCGTATTGACAGGAAGCCTCCTCATGCTTATTTTCAATTATATATCGCTCATTTTTTTTAACTATGGAAAACAGGAAAGAAGGCTGCTGTGAAAATAATCACCAAGAATCTCCAAAAAAAATTATCCAATGATCACGAGCTGCTTCTGACTAAACCGGGGGGGGATTTCACCGATACCGATCCCTGGAGGGTTTTACGGATTCAGGGCGAATTTGTCGAAGGATTCGAGGCGCTTTCGAAAATCGGCCCGGCGGTTTCCATTTTCGGTTCGGCAAGATTGGGCGGGCAATCGCCGTACTATGAAGCCGCCCGAAAGTGCGCCCGTATTCTGGCCGAAAGCGGCCTGGTGGTTATAACCGGCGGCGGACCCGGGATCATGGAAGCGGGAAACCGTGGCTCGGCGGAGGCAGGGCATCTCTCGGTCGGTCTAAATATCGAGCTCCCGGCCGAACAGACACCGAACGAATACCAGAATCTGGCGCTGGAGTTCCGCTATTTCTTTGTTCGCAAGATGATGTTTGTCAAGTATTCCATCGGTTACATTATTTTCCCCGGCGGTTTCGGAACCATGGATGAGATGTTTGAAGCGCTGACCCTTTCCCAGACGGAAAAAATCATGCATTTCCCCGTGGTGCTCTACGGCAGCGGCTATTGGGGGGGACTGATCGACTGGCTGAAAAACACGATGCTCAGGGAAGACTGCATCCGAAAAGAGGATTTGAATCTGTTACAGATGACCGATGATCCCGCCGAGGCGGCTGACATTATCATCCACAAGGCACGGGAACTGGGATTCATAATACAAGAACGGTGTCAAAGTGACAAAGCGGCAAAGTGACAAAGTTACAAAGTGGCAAAGTGGCAAAGTGACAAAGAAAGTATTTTTCGTTCATCCTTATACTTCATCGCATGAGAGGAGGAACGGTCCAGGTTTTAAACTGTTTGTGCTCCGTATAAAAATTGATGCCGAAGAGTACATGCCTTTCCCGGGAAAGTCTATTGATGCCGTATTTAATCTGAATAAACAGAGTTCGGTTTTCCTGGATATAGTATTCGGCGCCGGCGGTAATGAATGTTTGATAATACAAACTGTTTTCCGTTATCGTACGGGGAGAGCCGTCGGTGGAAATCGTTTTTTCCTGGTGTACGATATAGTAACCCAGGATGAATCCGGCGAAACTTGTTATTCCCCAGTGAACAGGAATTTTATAGGTGAAAGAAGCATCCAAGCCTGCATTTGCGACATCGCTGGAATCATTGGTCGCACCCCACAGGTGAAGTACGGTGCTTGCTTCCAGGAAATCCTGATAAAAGTCTTTGCCCAGAATAGTCCCGAAACCCACGCCGGTATCGAAATCCCTGGTAAAGACAAATCCGCTCTGGAATCCGACCTTGGAAAAAAACGGCAGAGGAATGAGCAGCCTGGTCGAGTCCTGCGGCTCCACCTTGGGTTTGGCAACCGTTTTTTCAGCCCCTGATGCGATTCCCGACACATACATGAAAAGGAAAATAAAAGATGTGAGGCAAACCTTTCTCATGCCTTAACTCCCTGAACTTTTCTTTGACCCCGGAGCCAGGAGACTGAGAGCGAGTATGATGGTTACGAGGAAGCTTACAGCGCATCCGGCAAGAACTGCGTTTTTGACCAGATAGAGCCTGGGGAGTGCAAAGGGCGCGTAAAGAAGTGTCGGATAACGGAGAAAATGCTCTACCCGGGAAAAGGTCTTATTTCGGGGGTAGCCGAACTGATAAGCCATCACAATTTCACCGGTGAAATATCCCTTATTTGCATGGTAAAATGCATCGATCGGATTCAAAGAAAGAGAATCCACCGAAGAAATATAGGTCTCTGTTGAGCAGCCGGCGAACGCATCGAGATCGAATAATTTCTTAATTTCCAGGGTGTTGAGAAGCTTCCCTTTGGCGTTTTGTATATATGCCGCGCTGGACATGGGGTCCACGAAACACCATGAAGCCTGTTCGGGTATCCAGCTCTCGCAGAAATAGTGGCCGGTAAGCTTGAGAGGGCCGAATTTCCCGGCAATATCAACCAGACGGGTTTTAATTCCGGCGGCATTTGCAAAAAGATAGTATACAAGGGCGCGATTTTCACAGAAACCCTTGCCGGTCCCTCCGCTCAGCATGCGGTAGGTTTTCATCGGACTGGAGTTCAATACCTCGTCGGTAGGCATACCTCCCGAGTTCTTGATCCCATTCATAACAAAACGGAAAACATGCTCCACTTTTTCACGGGTGGGGGCGTTGGCATCCACAGCATTTCCCAGAATTATTTTCGCCTCGATCAGATCGGGATCATTATCAGGCAGTCCGGCCCATTCATTCAGCGAGAAATGGCGTTTCAGGCTGAATGGAATAGAGGAATAGGGTTTCCAGTAGTTATCCGGCCAGGAGAGGCCCCCCTTCCGGTACCCTTCTTTGGGATAGTATGATAGGGTAAGCGCCATTCCCTTGAGCAGGGTTACTCCCTCCGGAACAAAGAGATAGGTAATATCCGAAGGTTTGTCGGAAAATGTGATGTCCGGATACGGCCCCTGCGAGATAACCTTTTTATCAGCCGCGTCAAGTATTTTCCACAATGTGGTATTTATTGCCGGAGTGAACTCGAATCTCAATGTACGGTTTCCGATAAGCTTTACCGCTTTTATCGCCGGAATCTCAGACACATTGTAAATTTCATCCTCCACTGTCTGACGGCTGTTATAATCGAACACACGCCATCGGGGATCCTGAAAGCTTTTCACAAAGATTGCAAGGGAAGCGGCAAATAAGAACATAGACAGAGCGGCGAAAAGATAAAGTGACCATACCAGCGTTTTACGGGGCAGCATCAAAGGTTTCTCCATATAGTATCAGACGGTGATGTCGATTGTTGAACAGGGATGAAACAACCGATCAATGCACGGGGTATATTCCCCACAGAGAAGGAAATCTTATTATTGCACAATACAGTATGATAATTCATAGCGGGGATTGTCAATAAAAAAGAACAAAACAGGTATGTTGTTAAGTAAGCTAAGGTGATCATCCGAAAGGTTAATCCCCCCTACCCCCCTTATTAAGGGGGGAAAAGGAAAATTGTTCCTGGTACTATGTAAAGATTTATTAGGTTTTGACAGAACCCTCTCCTAAAAATTCCCCCCTTAATAAGGGGGGATGCCGAAGGCAGGGGGGATTTTAAAGACACAGGAGCACTCAATTTCTCTTATTCACTG
>JAUYCD010000155.1 GCA_030692375.1 Candidatus Latescibacter sp.
ACTGGCAGTCAGGAGGTCGCGAGTTCGATCCTCGCAAGCTCCACCAAGAATACAAGACAATAAGTTACAAAGAATTTTACCTCCTGATTTCAGGGGGTATTTTTATAGCCGTCATATGCCCGTCATATGTGAAAACAAAAATAATCCATTTTAAAGAGAATTATATACCTGACTAACCCATCACGTATGGTTCTATGTTAGTCGGAATATAATCGCAATTAGTATTGATATATTTTATTCTGACCACAAGAAGGACATATTTGGGGAAAAGAAGTAGAAAATGAAGAAATGTGAATTGTTTCAACAAACCATTCGGTATGACCGCAACCAAGGCATTTTACGGGATGATATTTATTAACAGAATCATTTTCCCATTCTATAGGTTTGTAGATATTACTTGAAGGTATAAAATCAGGCATTTGAGAAGATGATAGTTGTGCAGACCTAATCTTGCGACTTAGTGGTTCATTTCATAAATAGTATTACGTAATATTCTTGATTTTCTCATTAGAAGATGGTATAATATCCTGCATAAAAAGGGAGGATATTATGCCAAGAATAAGTCCATTTAAGATTGTTCTGACGGATGAAGAACAACAATCTCTGAGCTCTATGACCAGAAAATATACGGCACCTTATCGAGATGTGATCAGGGCGCAAGTAATTCTTCTGGCTGCAGAGGGTTTGGAGAATAATGAAATTGGTAAAAAGCTTAATCTTCCCAGGAAAACGGTAAGCAAGTGGCGCAAGCGCTTTTTCAATGAACGAGAACGGGGGCTTGTGGAAAGACCACGAATGGGAAGACCATTTGCTTTTTCCCCCTGTGGAGATAGCCCAAATAAAGGCACTTGCTTGCCAGCTTCCCGTAGAGCGGGGCATTCCGTTAAGCCGGTTTAGCATAACAGAAATTGTCCGGGAGAAATGATGAAAATAGAACACGAATACACCCGAGGTGGAGCTTTGACGTATCTTGCAGCGTGGGATGTACGCAGGGCAAAAATCTTTGGCCGGTGTGAAACTAAAACCAGAAAAAAGTATTAACACCCAATGATTTTCTGAACCTCGATGCAGTGGAAGAACGTCTCATGAATTTCCAAATACATTATCAAGAAGTGGCTCGTCCTTATAGCTGGAAATTCACCCGTAAAGATTTACATGAAAAACTCAAGCTTGTGAGCAACCATATCATCACACAATTTAAACCATCCACTCCCAGTGCTTTTGTAAACCAGAAATATATAGACCGAAATCAAACTATGGAATCATTATTGGTCTATGTAAATACGTAACACAATTTATGAAATAGAGTACTTAGCAATGAGCTCATGAATGGGGCGCCGAAGATGACGCTGGCCGAATTGAAGCAATTGCCTGGCGCCGTCTGGGTTGACAAGGGAGGAACGAAATACGAGAAGTTCGCTGCCGTCATTCCCAAAGAAAAAATCACTGCCGGGTTCGTGGATGGCAACATAACCAAGGACGGCACGGCGATCTACGACAAGCCCAAGGACAAAGGTGGCAAACGCATCTGCACAGTCATTGGCGGCAAGCCCGTCCGCGGCTTCTTCACCCCGAGCGGCAAGATCGAGTTCTACAATGGTGACTTTGCGAAGAAGAAAGACGCCAACGGGAACCCTGTCGATCCCTTGGCGGGTTCGGACTTTGGGCCGCGGCCGCCTCGGACATCGAGATAGACGGCCACGTCGTCAGTTGTTTAAAGTTTTTTAAATTCCAACGTCTCCGACTTGGTGATTCTAAGGCTTTTGCTATGGTCACCAGGCGATAGGGTCTGGGTGGAAACGCCCTTGCCTCCCGATTTGGAAAGGAGACTACGTGATTTCCACACAGAATGCCTGCGACATTCTATCGCGCGCTATTCCGCCCCTGGGGAGGACTTGGCGCATGAAGACACCGGGCATCTCGCTGCGATTTTCGGTTACTCAGAGTTGCCAGTTGCGATGCCGTTACTGCCGGTCGGGCAGGAGAGGCGATCACGACAACATCGGCAGAAGTTTGCCGCAAGGTGAACTGATGGCCCTGCTCCATTTTCTACATCAGATAGCCGGTATCGCCAAACTCCGCTTTACCGGCGGCGAGCCCCTGCTGCGACACGATCTGCCGGAGCTGGTGGCGGCCTGCGCGGAACTGGGGATCGCCGACTTGGCGTTGACAACCAACGGTCAGCGCCTGGCCGAATTTGCCGGCGACCTGAAGCAGGCCGGACTGCACCGGGTGAATGTCAGCCTCGATTCTCTCGATAAGGACATCTTTTCGGCGATCACCCGCGGCGGCGACTTGACTGCCAGCCTAGCCGGGATCGAGGCTGCCCTTGCCCACGACCTGCAGCCCTTGAAGCTGAACATGGTTGTCTTGCGCGGCGTGAACGACCACGAGACCGGTGACATGCTTGACTTCGCCCTTAAATCGGGCTGCCATATCCGCTTCCTCGAACTAATGCCGATCGGCGTCGCTGCAATTGAATTCGATTGTCGCTTCATCGCTTGCCAGGACATTCGCGATCGACTTACCGCCCGCTACGACCTCCAGCCTCTGCCCTACGAAACAGGAGCGACCAGCCGCGACTTCATGGTGCGAGATGCCAGCGGGCGCACCACCGTCTGCGGCTTTATTTCGCCCAGCAGCCACCCCTTCTGCCACGGCTGTACGCGTCTGCGCCTGACCGCCGACGGCCGGCTGCTTGGCTGTTTGGCGAACCGCCGACAGCTCGATCTCCGCCCGGCCCTTGCCGCAGCCCTGGCCGGTGATAGCCAACCGCTCGCGGCGGCCATCACCGACGCTTTCGCACTGAAGCGCCAGCCCCACAACCTGGCAGACCAGTGTGATATGACTCGCATCGGAGGATGACCCATGCGCCTTGCTGGCTATGTCAATACGATCCTCACCCGGCGGCGTCTGCAATTTAACCGCCAGGAACTCTCCGGCGCCTTCGGTGACATTGGCACCGATCTGCCGCTGCTGGTTGGTATGGTGATGGCCAGCGGAATAGATGCTGGATGGGCATTCCTCCTCTTTGGCGTCCTGCAAATCGCCTCTGCCCTCATCTACGCTATTCTTTAACAGTTATTTGGAAATTTCGTTAGAAAATTGTTGTAAGTTATTGTAAATATTAGACGCGATTTTGGGGTGTCCTCAAAAAGTAGTGCCACAGGAATAAGAAATAATTATTGACACGAGTTATGTTCAGGTTTTAGTAAAGACCACTGGCCGGATTTGAACCAGATGATTGTCGGCGCCGTCATCGACGATAACGGCAGACCACTCTGCTGTGAGATGTGGCCCGGCAACACAACTGATGTTACAACCCTTATTCCCGTTGTCGACAAAGTACGCCAGCGATTTGGCATCGGCGGTTTCTGCATTGTCGCGGACCGCGGAATGATCAGCGCCGAGACCACTGCCGAGCTTGCAGCGCTATATCGTGTGTCTGAACACACGTCAGGCCCGCAAAGATGCGCAAGATCGTGAGGCAATAATCACCTCATTAAACGAACAAAACTACCATCAGAGGTCATGTGTTTTGCAGCTTCCTGGCATTGATCCTCAGAAAAGAACTCGATCAGCGTTTGAATCGCACCGGCTTTGCCTTTGAATGGGCTGACATCAGGCAAGACCTCAAAGCCCTACAAGAAGTCCAAATTAAAGAAGGTGATAAACGCTTTGCTATCCGTACCGAATGCAAAGTAAATTGCGGAACAATATTCCAGGCGGTTGGCGTCACGCCTTTCATGTCCGGCCCTCATCTCTTGAATATGTCAATGTGTAGACCTGACACTCATGTTTCCTTCGTAAAACGGGGAGACGCTATTTCTTCGGCTCCCCGTTTTTTGCCCAACAATCAACGAAATCATTGCCTTCATTGTGCTATTGACCAACTGCTTACTGTTCGAGCTAATGTTGAATTATGGCCATCTTTGTATGTAATGAATATTGTATAGTTCATGGGGAATACTGGCGATTTAGTTGAATATCGAGAACCACTGTCGTCCCACCATTTTTTTGTAGAACTATTGTATGCATAAGCAGAAGTATTGCCCATACCTGTTAGACTTGCAGATGATATTACATGATTTGGGTCATCGATATAAGATTCAACAAAATACTTATAATCAGGAGTCCCATTAACATCAGGATTGTTATTCATTCTTAGCATAAATACTTCTGCATTTGTAACATTGCCACCGTCAGATGTTACGAGTATGAAGGTGAGTCCATTTAAAGCCTTTTCTCTATTAGTACAGGAATCACTGATTTTAGTAAGGGCAAAAGTGGTTCCACCCCCAGCAACCGTATAAGTATAAGTTCCAGTAGCTTGATTACCGGTGCAGGATCCTGTGCCCCCGGTATCATTCAAAATCAACTGATTACCATTAGTAGTATAAGTCCCTGTTACATTCACGCCGTTTACATTGTCAACGGTCGTGTAGCTACCATTTGAGGCGATCGTAATTGTAAGCGTCCCAGTCTTCCATGTGCCGACTACATTGGCTGTCTTAGTGGATGGTGTAAAACCCCCATCTCCACCACATCCCGCCAAGCCAAACGCCACTGCAACAAAAACTCCCAGAACCACATTGATTGCATTCTTTCTCATGTCCTACCCTCCTATTGTTGGCTCCGAGGGATACAATCAGGCACCAAAACGAAGCCTTGTCTTGATGTTCAACAAGTAATTCTGTAGCCCCTTCATCCCAATTTTAAAATTATTTCTATTGTCGCAAGGATAAATAATTCTAAATATATAACACCTACAGCTAAAAAAACAACTGTTTTTGACGCAGGGGAAAACTTAGGCTTGACAAAACTACCATATGAGTTATACTAGTTGATATAGTTACAATAATTTATGTCAAAGGAATATGAAAATGCTAAAAAAAACCTCGGCGATGAAGGCCCGGCAGAATTTCGGCCAGGTCATGAACGAAGTGTCCCTGAAAGGGGATGACTATATCATTGAACGAGCGGGAAAACCGCTGGTGGCGATAATCTCTATGGAAAAATATCGGATGCTCCAAAGAGAGCGGGAAGAAGCACTCAAGTCGCTTGAGACTGTTTGGGACATAATGAGTAATGAGAAATCCCAAGTCGTCGAGAAAGCTATTGAAGAAGCTGTTAAAACGGCCAGAACCTTATGATGAGAGTTGTACTTGACACCAATGTGCTGGTAAGCGCCATCCTTGTTCCCCGGAGTATTCCCGCCCGAATACTACAGCTCATCCTTGAGGGGGGATCGACTTTTGTTATTTCGCAGGATATTATAGACGAAGCCAGCCGAGTTTTACAATACCCAGGGTTGGTTAAACTGATGAAACGGAACGGGGTAACTCCGGATGAGCTTGAAGTTGTTATTGATCAACTCGGCAAAATTGCAGTAATGACACCGGGACAATACACGGCAGACGCTATCAAGGATGGCCCAACGGACAATATATTCTTGGCCTGTGCCGTTGAAGGGGAAGCGGATTTTATCATTTCCGGAGACCGCCACCTCACCAATTTGAAGGAATTTCAAGGAATTACGATAGTCAATCCGGCCACATTTCTGTCAATTGTCCGGCGAGAAGAATAAACAGAGTAAAAACCAATACAGTTCATTTAAAAATTTTTGAACCACGAAAGTCACGAAAAACACGAAATTTGTCATTTTTTTAAAAAAATCATTTTTCGTGCCTTTCGTGTGTTTCGTGGTTAAATATCCTTCCTTTTTTCGCTTAAGTGAACCGTATTGGAGTAAAAACCCCATTTTGACATAGCTCTTTTCAAAAAGAAATCTCCTTTTGTTTGTGCGTTCTTTCGAAATCAAGAATCTACAAACCGAAAGGAGATTTTATTATGTGGAACACGCCTGCTGCTAACCAATTGTCAAAAATTCCCCGGCTGTACGAGACTGAGCACATCCCGCCGGAGGAGAAACTGATCCGTCACGAAAAGAACCGGGGGATACTGTATAACGCCCACCTCCTCATGGAGCAGGCGGAAGGGGAATATATCTACTGCGCCTCCAGTCATTGGTGATAAAAGCATTCATTTGCCTGCGCTTCGCCTCCGTCAGGGTATTATTCCCCATGAATTGAATCGGGGGGGCCATGGTTTTCTCACCGAGCAGTCGGTTATAATCACCGAGCAGCTTTCTGTCTAGGCGGGAGCGGATTTTTTCCGGATTGTTTTTCATATCGGAGAGTATGATTTTCAGGTCCCGCAGGTTAGATTGTATCCTCTTGTTCACTAGATTAATGAGAATGGGCGAAAAGGCTTTTACCATAAGATTCTCCGGCACGTTGCTGGAACGTTCTCCGTACGCGGTGAAGGTCATATCCACATGGTCCCCGGAAGGAACATACGTAAGACTGAACAGCACTCTGCCCAGAATGGTTACCGGCAGCCAGTTTTTCAGTCTCCCGATCCCCAGGTACATGCGGTTAGTACTTCCGGGTTGAATGAGATAGAGGTTTCCCTCGATTCCGCTCGGGTCCACAACATGTATAGCCGTATCCAGCAGGCTGATCATGTACGCCGGAGAAAAATCATACATGTTCCATATTCTGCACATGAGAACGGGGCTATCGAGCACTCTGTTCCAACGGTTCAGGGTAGTATTGAGGGTAAATGTGGTTTTGTAGGTGAGGATGGCTTCTTTCGTGAATTTCGGGACATCAACCTCTGTCGTGTAAACGGATAGTTCGTCTGCAAAAGAGAATGTATGCGTTACTATCAGGAGAAGTATCGTTGTCAATGCCGGGCGCATATTTCTGTATTCTTTCTTTGACGGTTTTTTCAGGAATATCGGGCAGATACAAACTGCCGTCAAAAAAACGGTACTCATATACTATAATGAACGTCCCTGTGCAAGCTGTGATTATGTTACGCCCGTTGCGTACCTATAAACCAAAAATACAACCTCGAAAGATAGATATAGAAACACAAAAAGCTTTTTACAATTAACGGAAAAGATTCAGTGAAATCAATACGAGTTATCAACATTTCAGGTTCTTCTCCAAAAGAGTTGGTTAAGAAATTTACTTACAAGGGTTGCATTGAGGAAATGATCTCAATCCAACCCTATTCAAAATATGTTGTTAGTTGCTGTCAAGCCCAAGCAAGTCAGCCTTCGGCTGAGGCTTGACAGATTGAGGCTTGCTTAGATTATTTACGTAACA
>JAUYCD010000156.1 GCA_030692375.1 Candidatus Latescibacter sp.
CCCTTATCGAAGGGGGTAGAAAAAATGAAAGATAAAAAATGCTTGTGGCGAATTCTCCCCTTAACAAGGGGAGATGCCGACAGGCAGAGGGGATCAATCCCTTTAATGAAATGTGAAAAAACATTTTATGAATAATCCGGGTTAAAAGAAAGGGACAAAAATTGTCTGAACCATTGATTCGTATTTTTTGATAGATGCTTTAACAAGTTCAGCATGACACTGTCACCCCGAACTTGTTTCGGGGTCTATTGCGCTCTCTATTCTGACTCCTGACTCCTGTATTCTGTATTCTGTATTCTGTATTCTTTTTCAGTGTATTACTCCCAAACTAATTCACTGTCACAGAAATATCAACGGATTTTTTAGTTGTTTTTGGCATTGCTATTATCTATATAATCTCCTGTGAAAGAGTGGGCTGCGACTTTGGAAGAAGTAAAATCTGTACATTTCAGAAGGTCAAACGAAGGTCTGACATTCGGCAGGAGAGGATTGGATAAGAGAACTCACCCCATTAAACAAAATAATGAAAGAAAAGGGACATATTTAATATCCGCTATTATCTTGATCCGGAAACGGGCTTACCTCATATTTACTCACATAACGTTGAGGAAAAAGAAGTGGAAGAGGTTCTTTCTCATTCGGAGAAAATCGACCAGGACGTGAAGGATCAAGAGTTGCAATCGGGCGAACGTCAAGCGGTCGTTATCTCAGGGTCATCTATGTTCCCGATCCGACACCAAATAGTATTTTTGTCATCACAACATATGAACTACGCGGCAAGCCATTAATTGCATATCTTCGCCGCAAAAGGAGAAAGAAAAGATGAAAAAAAGTGAATTCCCGCCAGGTTGGGACGCTGAACGTGTAAAAAGAGTACTTGACCATTATGAATCTCAGTCTGAGGAAGAAGCTGTCGCTGAGGATGAGGCCACTTTTGAAGCGTTGGATCAAACCGTCATGGAAGTCCCGACAGAGTTGGTTCCAACAATACGCGAAATAATTGCAAAACACTAAAGTAGCCTGATAACTTCTGACAGAAAAACCAACCGACATCGTGTAGTATCGACTGATTTGTCCCGAAACAGAGACGCATTTACCCCGAAAGCGCGAGCGAAAGCGCGGTGGTGAGCTTGATAATGTCTTCGTTTGCCCGGCGGAGATAATCCGAGAGGATGAGCGCGATATTGGTGAGAACGATATATCCGATGCGCGGCTCCTGTTCGCAGAGGGAAAGAAAATCGCTGTCTTTTATGATGAAAAGCTGGCATTTTGTGACCGCTTTAACCGTGGCCGAGCGCTCTTTTTTCCCGAAGAGGACCATCTCCCCGAAGTAGCAGTGATTCTCGCCGGTCATGCGGATAAAGCTGCGCTCCTTGGCGCCGAATTCGTTCCTTGAAGTGACTATGGTCAGCGTTTTGAGAATTTCCACCACGCCATCTTCAAGAAGAAATAATTCATTTCCGGGTTCATTTTCGCTGATGATGGTTGCGCCTGCCTCTTTCTCTCCGGTTGTCACAATTCTGGAGACGCGGCCCAACTCTTCCACCGAAAGACCCTTGAAAAGAGAAAAATCCTTCAGCTTTTGAACGGAAACCTCGCTCATACATTCATCTCTTTGTTATGGGAGGTGAGAATCACTGCAAAGTCATCTTCGGTTATATGGTAGTTCTTTCCCGGATTCATGACAACGGTCATCCGTCCCTTTGATTCGATCTCAAGGCTGCGCCCGGCATCCTCGAATTTACGGCGTATGAAATCATCGATGATATCCTTATCCCCTTTCAGCATGTCTTCCATGTTAAAGGTTTTTTTCTCAGTGATGATGCCGAGGAGGATTGAGCCCTGATGATCCATGAAATCCACGACGGCGGTCTGAAAGGACTTCCCCACAAGCTCATGGGGTATGGGCGCCCGTTTTATGACACTCCCCCGATCGGTGCACATGATCTCCCGCAAAGCCTGGGTTATTCCCGGGGTCATCACCGCCGAGGAAAGGAGAAATCCGTTGAACTCACCGGAGAAAATAATCTGGTCCACTCCGGCGCGTTTCAGGTGCACTTCATTGGCGGCGTCGAGCAGCTCTGCGCAGACTTCCACATTACGGGCGACGGATTTTATGGCCAGCGCGGCTATGAGGGTACGGTCATCCGGTTTGGCCTGGCCGTCCGGTCCCGGATCGGCGAGAATGATCGCCGAAGAAGCTTTCACAATAGAGGCGCGCATGAGGGTCGGTTCGGCGGTATAATCCCCTCGGACAAACCGTATCGATGCCTCTGAAAACCGTTCGATCAGATTGGTAATCTCGGTTTCCGGGTGCGTATTGATGAGCACGATGTCCGGCAAAGATCGTGCAGTGGAAACGATGCCGCCGATCACACGCTCGATATTTGAGTTATATCCGCAAATCACCACATGATTCTGGAGATTGAGCTTCTGCAATCCTCTGCCCTCCCTGATACGAGTTGCGGTTAATATTGATGCGATGGTGCCGGTTAAAAAGCTCATCAGGATGACGCCGAGCATGATGAGCGGAATGGTCAGGAGCTTCCCCCCGGTGGTCCGGGGCGTTATATCTCCGTACCCGACAGTTGCAATAGTGACCACAAACCAGTAAATACTGTCCCAGACAGAATCGTAATGACGGTTCGCGCTCATCTCGACAGCGCGGATGAGAGCCACCAGAAGAAACATGAAAAGAGAGAGCAGGAAAATCCACCGGACACGATGATTACGGGCGATAAAACGCCATACTTTGGACAGAACGCCCTGTTTAAGGACATTCCTCGAACTTGACATCATGGATTCTCGAATTCTCGGCGCTGTTCAATATTACATTCAATTTTGGAAGAAAAAGGCTATACTCACGATAATAGATAGTTGGCAGCAGGGGAAAACATATTACCGGAGGAGTATAGCCATGGAAGACAAGAAAGTAAAAAAAGGGCATTGTGTCAACGAAAAAACACTGTTGGTAGCTATTGATTTGGGGAAAAGGAGACATTACGGGTATTTTCGGGGTCCTCGGAAAAAGAAGAGTAAGGTATTTTCTATTGGGAACACGCTGCGGGAGTCTGTAGGGATTGGAGAGGGACTGGAAGCAATGAAGTGTGAAAGGGGTAGATTGAAGGGGGCTTCACCTAAAAATCTCGACATGATGCTTATCGTTTCACGAGAAAATATTTATGAAAATATTCTTGGGTTCAAGTCCTCTTGAAGGACGAATCCCCCCTGTCCTTCGGACATCCCCCCTTATTAAGGGGGGAATCATGTTGGCAGGCAAGCTTTTACCCCCTTAATAAGGGGGTCGCCGCTTTATGCGGCGGGGGGATTTTGTTCAAAGAGAAGATAAGTGATATGGCATGTCTATCGCCGAATAAAAAATGGGGGATGGCCTGTCATCCTTATTCCTTGACTATCCCCGTTATTTTCCCTACCTTATCAATACATTCTCGCCAGGATAACCGATACGGAGGAGTCGATGCCCCTGAAAAGACATCTGTGGCTTTTTCTCGTACTTGCAATGCTGGACGGCGCTGCCCTGCTTTCCGCACAAAAATTTCCCAGCCCAACCGGATTTGTCAATGATTTCGCCGGAGTGATGAAGCCCGAAGCAAAGCAGCAGCTTGAAGGCATACTCGCGGATTTGAAGCAGAAAACGAGCGTTGAAGTGTCCGTGGTGACCGTCAAGGACATGGGCGGCCTGGATGTCAGCACGTATGCTGTCGACCTGATGAAAACGTGGGGCATCGGGTCCAAAGAAAAGAATGAAGGCGTTCTCCTCCTCATGGCGCTCAAAGAGCGTAAGGTGAGAATCGAAGTTGGTTACGGCCTCGAGCCGATCTTGACCGACGCCCGCTCGGGTATGATTCGTGACCAGTATATCGTGCCCTATTTGAAAAAGAATGATTTCGATACCGGTCTCAGCCAGGGTGCGCTCGCCATTGTCGCCCTGATTGCCAAGGAAAAGGGGGTGGAACTCAGCGGAGCAGGCCCAGTTCCTCCTCCGCCGCGCGAAACGCGCCGCAGGGGCGGAGGCATGCCCTTCATCCAGCTCATTATATTTGCTGCCGTCATTTTGCTGCTCCTCGGCCGGAGAGGCGGCGGCGGCTGCCTGACCGGTCTTCTCCTGGGAAGTATGCTCGGCGGGGTAGGAAGTAATCGCCACGAGGGATTCGGCGGTTTTGGCGGCGGATTTGGCGGGAGCGGGTTCAGCGGGGGTGGATTCGGCGGAGGCGGCGGATTCAGCGGTTTCGGGGGCGGATTCTCCGGCGGCGGCGGCGCTTCAGGGAGCTTTTAACGGAGGGATTATGGAAAAAAGAAATGAACATATGAAAAAAGTTGCGGACGAATTCCTGCAGAATGTCAAAAGCTGCTTCGGCGAGAATCTTCAGTCTGTTATCCTTTACGGCCCGGCGGCGCGAGATGAGAATGCACCCGGCCGTTTCTCCATTCATTTTCTTGTGGTAGTGCGGGACAATACTCCGAGCGCGCTCGCTCCCTGCTCTGTGTTTGTGAAAAAGTGGGCGAAGAAGGGAATCGCGGTTCCTCTTTTTCTCACTCAGGAATATATCCGTGATTCGCTCGACACGTTCCCTCTTGAATTCATGGAGATGAAAAGCTCATACCAGATGATCTTCGGCGAAGATGTACTGGGAACCATTACCTTTCAGGGCTGTGATGTGCGGAGCGAGTGCGAGCGCGAGATCAAGGGAAAACTCCTCCATCTTCGGGCTGAATACCTTCTCCACCGGGGGAACCGGAAAGGGCTGATCGACCTGATACACCGCTCTCTCAACACCTTCCGCCTGGTATTCGCCGGCGCCCTCTTCCTGAAGAAAAGCGCCATCCCGGAAAAAACTGCGGAACTCTTAAAAGCGATGAGCAGTGAATATGGCCTTAATGAAGAGCTTCTCGATACTCTGCATGGAATCGCGCACGGCGGGAAAAAGCCCGATAAAGATACCGACCGCCTTTTCGATCTCTATGTGGAAGAGCTGGACAAACTTTCCAAAGCCTTAGATGTTTTCTGCCCAACGGAGGAATAGCATGAAAAAAGCTCTGATCATTGTCGCTGTCATTCTGGGTGTCATCCTCATTTTCGCCCTTAGTACGGCAGCGTGGCTGCGCACCACCTATAATCAGATGGTAGTGATTCAGGAACAGGTAAACGGCTCCTGGGCGCAGGTACAGACGGTTCTCCAGCGACGGTATGATCTGATCCCCAATCTTGTGGAAACGGTCAAGGGGTATGCCTCACACGAAGAGCGGGTGCTCACCGCGGTTACAGAGGCGCGGGCGAAGGTGGGAGGAGCGGCAACCCCGGCAGACCGGATGAAGGCGGAAGGGGATCTGTCCAATGCCCTTTCACGGCTGATGGTGGTGGTGGAGGCCTATCCCAATCTCAAGGCGAACCAGAATTTCATCGCTCTCCAGGACCAGCTCGAAGGCACCGAAAACCGTATCGCGGTGGAACGTCAAAGATATAACGACACAGTCCGCAGCTATAACCAGTATATCCGGCAGTTTCCCCAAAATATGATCGCGGGCATGTTCGGATTCGAGCGGAAGCCGTTTTTCGAGGCGCCCGGCGCAGCTCAGGAAGCCCCCAAGGTGCAGTTCAAGTAACATAATATCTACCGGCATTTACTACGAAAAGAGAGAACAGGCAGTTGAAACAGTTCTCTCTTTTTTTCCGGTTGATCAGTTGTTCTTCACGTGTTTCCAAGCCTGTAAATCCCCCCGCCTTCGGCTTCCCCCCTTAATAAGGGGGGCAAGGGGGGATTTTAGCTTTAATGCCTGCATCTCAACCGTCCGATCGGCTCTCCGCCCAGCATGTGCATGTGGGCATGGAAGACTTCCTGGCCGCCGTCCGCGTTGGTGTTCAGGATGAGCCTGAATCCGCTCCGGTCGATGTGCAGGTTCCGATGCACCGGAGCAACGGGATAGATGTCCGGAAACACCAGAACATCATCGTTTTCATACACCCGCCGGGTAGGGATTTCGCCGGATACGATCTTGCAGAAGACGCAGCCTTTCATGGTAATGTTCCTTTATGACTATACGGAGTAAATAATTGCGCATGTTTTAAGTGTTTATATCCTGAAACGAGTTCAGGATGACACGTGTCATGCCGAACTTGTTTCGGCATCTATAAAAAGTGTAATAACCTAAGTCACCACATATAGATAGGAGGCTTCTTATGGATAGACTTGTCTGTATTATGAAAAAAATACGCGCCGGGCTGTCCATTTTGCTCTTTCTTTTCAACGGGCTAATTTTTTCCACAGTTTTCCTGTCTTTTACAAGCAGAGCCCAGTCTCCATCCGCTCCTGAAATTAATCGCATCAGCCCCAAAATAGCCGTAATCAAAGATAATCTTACCATAACCGGAAATTATTTCGGCCTGAGCAAAGGCGCCGTTCTCTTCAATTCCCTTGCCGCGGACTCCATCCTGTCGTGGTACGAAACGACGATTCGGCTGGTTGTACCAATCGGCGCTCATAACGGCTTCCTGAAAGTAAAAAACGCCGATACAGGCCTGGAAGGCGCCTACCCATTATCAGTCAAGCCTTACATCATAAACATCAGCGCAAAGCCTCTTTTCCCGCGATCTAGTGTCAGCTCGGATACGCTCGTCATATCCGGGTGCAGCTTCGGTGATTTCACGGAGGAATGCACAGTTACCTTTACGCTGGTAATTCCCGCCAAAACTATCGTTTCCTGGAATGACACCACTGTTGTGGTAATCGTTCCCTCCGGCGCTCAGACCGGAATGATGGGACTATCCAACCCAAAAGGTGACAGCAATTATGTATGGTATAAAAAACCGCTTGTGCCGTCCAATTCAGGAATAGTCCGTCTGACCATACGCGACGTGGATACCGGAGAGATACTTCCCTGCCGGGTCACTCTGGCCGATTCGGCGGGCAATTTCTGGGGGCCGGAAGGTATGCAACCGAAAAATCGTTCGTTTTTTTATTGTCTCGGCGACACTTCCATGTTTCTAAGCAAAGGGAGATACTATGCATCAATTTTCCGCGGGAATGAATACATCCCCATGCAGAACAAGCCGATAGATGTCCCTGAATATTCACAGCAGATTTTCACCATTGATCTAACCCTCAAACGCTGGATTCACTTGAAACAGATGGGGTGGTATTCCTGCGACAGCCATGTACATTCACAAGGATCCATAACTCCTGAAGGCGCCTATTACGTTCAGTTGGGAGAAGACCTGAACATCCTCCAGCTCGACGCCCTTGGTGAAGGCAACTGGACGGCCGATTACCAGTACTTCGCGAATAAACCCTATTCATTTTCTCTTCCGTTCTATCTTTTTACCTATGGGGAGGAATGGCGGTCGAGGTCGTGGCAGAATCACATGATCACCCTTAACTGTCAACGTCCTCTTTCCGCTTACGGTAACGGGTATTATGACGTCGCCAACTGCAAATATGCGTACTCCTATCCTCCGGCGCTGGATTTCCTTGATGAAGCGCACCAGATGGGAGGAATCGTGGTGGCAGGACATCCCTTCCCGTTCAGCCAGCCCTGGACAGTCGATCCGGCAAGTGGCGCCGACCGTCATACTGCCTATGAGCTTCCGGTCGATGTGGCTCTCGGGAAAATTGACGGAATGGAAGTATACATTTATAGCCAGGGTGACACCTGGACCCGGTATGTGTGGTACAAACTGCTCAACTGCGGATTCCGGGTGCCGCCGTTCGTAGGCTCGGATGTGCTCAATTTCACATCCAATTTATCATCTTATTTTTTCCCCGGAATAGTGCGGCATTATGTATATGTTCCGAATCAAACTCAACAGCTCGGTTTCAGCGACTGGATTCGTGAGGCGGTGAAAGGAAGGAGTTTCGTTTCCACCGGGGCGGCGCTTTTTTTCACAGTCAACGGAGAGATGCCCGGTTCTGAACTATCGTTAAAATCAGTGAACGGAACAGCGAAAGTCACCGTCCGGGCGGATGCCCGATGGATGGGCGGAATTAAAACCATCTATATTCTGGTAAACGGAGAAACAGTCTCTTCGCAATCTTACGGCGGAAGCACTGAAGCGGTTCTTTCCACCGAGATTGCACTTTCCCGAAGTTCCTGGATCGCGGCGCGAGTGGAGGGTAATTCGGCGGGGAGATTTTATGGAAACGCGCACTCAGCCCCGGTGTATGTCACTGTGGACGGCAAACCCATCCGTTCGAGGAGCGACGCGCTCTATTTCGTCAACTGGATCGACAAGCACATAGCTCTTCTCGATTCCGCCAACCATTTCGATACTGTCGAGCATAAAAAGCGGACGTTCGACCTCTACCGGAAAGGGCAGGATGTATTCCGCGCCCGCGCCGACACTACTTACACTACCGCGGTAGATTCTCCCCGGCCCAGCCAGTTCGCCCTGTACCCGAATGTCCCGAATCCGTTCAATCCCTCAACGGTGGTATCGTTCGAGCTTCCGGAGCGGGGAAGGGTGTCTCTGGAAATCTACGATATACTCGGCCAGCGGGTGAAAATCCTGTTTGCCGGCGAGCTGGAGCGGGGAATTCACCGCCTGTCAGTCTCTCTTGCCGGGAAATCGTCCGGCCTCTATTTTCTCCGGCTGACCTCCAGTCATGGAACGCTTACCCGGAAAATGCTGTTTCTGCAGTAAAAAACTTATCCAAACAATTCGCGGGCATGACGGATGGTACGGTCGAGATCGAGGCCGTTCACGCATTTCACCAGGCATCTTTCGCAGTCGCCGCAGGCTTCCACCCGTGAGGACGGAGGCAGTTGTGAGTAGTTCTCCCGGGCGAGAGCCAGGTCGCCGTAACCGTACGCATACCCGACGCAGCGGTTCAGATCGCAGATCTCTACACCATAGGGACACTGCCCCTGGCATCCGGTGCAGCCGGCGCTGCCCCGGCAGTTACCTTTGGAGCGTGCCTCTGCATAACGGGTTAGCGTCCGGCGGTCGAAGAAAGACATCTTCGTTCCCATGACAGCCAGGTCTTCGGCGAGGTGTTCGAATGCGGTCATACCGGGAACGGTTGTATCCACATAGCGATTCTGGAGAACCCAGCGGAGAGCAGACTGAGCGGCGTTCAGCTTTCCCTTCCGGAGATCGGCGGGCGTATCGAGCGGTTTCCTGGAATCGATGCTGAGCATGATTTTCATGGCGATGGTGGCCAGCCCCGCCTTACGGGCGCGTTCGATGGCCTGACCGACTTCTGGCGGAGAAGTGTAATTGTACCCGACAAGCACCGCATCCCAGACCTTGCTCGATATGGCGGCGTCTATGACCTCGGCCTGGTTCTTGTGGGTGGAAACCCCGATGAAACGGGTCATGCCTTTTTTCTTGAGGTCGCTGAATGCCTTTAAATAATCCGCGTTGAGAGCCTGTTCACGGGACTCGGTGATGTGGAGAAGAACCAGGTCGACATGGTCGGTATTGAGCCGCTTCAAGGACAGCTCCATCAAGCCGGGCATCTCCGAGGCATTGACCTGTCTCAGTTTGGTGGAGAGAAATACCTTGTTTCTCTTGGTCTTCATGACCGTGCCCACAATTTCCTCGTTCACCCCCTGCATGTAGCTGTGAGCGGTATCCAGGTAGTTGATGCCGCTGTCGATGGCGGCATGGATCAATTCGGCGTCACGGGTATTCATCGCCCCGAAGCCGATTTCGCTTGCCTTGTAGCCGGTGGATCCCAGCTCACGGTAATAGATGCGCTGAAATTCTGTACCTTGAGCAATGGTACGGCGTGGAAAGATACTTTCCACTGCCATACCGATTCCAGCCGCGGCGCCTCCCAGGACGGCTTTTTTCATGAAATTCCGGCGATTCGATTTTTTCATAAAACCTCCTTATAAAAAAAAGGAAAAAAAATTGTCTGACTGATTCGTATGATTCATGTGATAAGAGATGATGGATGAGAAAAACACCTGACCCTTGATTTGCATGATTCCATGATTACTTGATTGGACCTTGAAACAAGTTCAGGGTGACACGTGTCATGCCGAACTCGCTGCCGCTTCTATTTTTATAATGCATTCATAAATCCCATGAATCATGGTTCAGACAAGCGGTTTTTCAGCCCCATTCTTTCTTCACGGAAAATGGCCTGATCCATCACCCTGAGACCGGGGCTGACAGAAGGTGTGAAGCCCATCCGGGAGAGCACGTCCCGTTCGAGGTCGACTCCGGGTGCGATTTCCACGAGAGTCACTTTGCCTTCCAAAAGCCTGAAAACCGCCCGCTCGGTGATATAAACCACGGTCTGGCCTTTCTCCAGGGCGTATTCACCGCTGAACGTGATATGCTCCACCCGGCGGAGGAACTTGGGAGTTCCGCCCTCACGATTGATGATCAATCTTCCGTCGGTTATCGATATATCGAGGCCTCCCGCTGTGAAAGTGCCGCAGAATATCACCTTTTTTGCATTCTGGGTAATGTTGATGAACCCTCCGCAGCCGGCCATTCTTTTCCCGAACCGGCTCACATTGGTATTCCCGAACTCGTCCACCTGCGCCAGCCCCAGGAAGGCAATATCCAGCCCGCCGCCGTCATAAAAATCAAACTGGTAAGGCTGGTCGATGATGGCTTCCGGATTGGCGCTGGCCCCGAAACTCAGCCCATGAGCCGGAATTCCGCCGATCGGCCCGGATTCGATGGTCTGAATCATGAACTCATTCATGTCCTCTTCATTCACTACTGCGGCGACTCCCTCCGGCATCCCGATTCCGAGATTGACAATGTCCCCCGGATTGAGTTCCATTGCGGCGCGGCGGCAGATGATTTTCCGCTCGCTCATCGGGAGCGGTTCGATTGCGGCGCAGGGGATTTTTACCTCGCCGCTGTAAGATGGATTATAGTCTTCAGCGAATGTCTGCTGGTGGTTTTCTTTCCTGGCCACAACAACCGCATCGACCAGAAGTCCCGGGACAACCACCAGGCGGGGATTCAGCGTGCCTTTCTGCACCACCCTTTCCACCTGGGCGATGACAATGCCTCCCGAATTTTTTGCCGCCTGGGCCATGGAAAGCATCTCAAAGTTTCCCGCCTCTTTTTCCATGCTCATATTTCCGGACTCATCCGCGGTTGTCCCCCGGATAAGCGCCACATCGACCGGAAAAGCTTTGTAGAACAGCCAGTCTTTCCCGTCAATCCGCATCAGGGTCACCATGTCTTCACTGGTAATGGAATTCAGCCTGCCGCCGTCCACACGGGGATCGACGAAGGTTTTCAATCCCACATGGGTGATGGTTCCCGGTTTTCCGGCTGCGATGTCCCGGTAGAGATGTGATATTACTCCCTGGGGGAAATTATACGCCTCGATACGGTTCTCCACCGCCAGCTTTCCCAGTTTCGGCGCCAGGTTCCAGTGCCCGCCGATGACCCGCTTCACCAATCCCTCATGCCCCAGATGGTTCAGCCCGCGGGTTTTCCCGTCGCCCTGCCCGGCGGCATATACAATGGTGAGGTTGCGCGGCGAGCCGGTTTCCAGAAATCTTCTTTCCAGAGCCGAAGTGAGTTCCTCCGGGTGGCCGTTCCCGACAAAACCGCCGGATGCGACCGTGTCGCCGTCGCGGATCATGGAAATAGCCTGTTCAACAGGCATTATTTTTGAGTTCAACCTGGTTTGCTCTCGGTCAATAATCGGTACATTTCCTCGGAGGTTTTTGCTTTCAGAAATCGTTCCTTGAATCCGGTTTCATTAAAAAGGGCGCCGATTTTGGCGATAAGCTTGAGGAATTCTACATTCTGGTTGTCCGAAGAACCAACCATGATGACGATATGCACCGGGAGGCCGTCAAGGGAATCAAAGTCGATTCCTTTCAGTGACCTTCCCACCGCCATGACAAAATCAGTCATCGAAGGGGTTTTGGCATGAGGAATTGCTATCCCCATTCCGATCCCGGTGGACATGACGGTTTCACGCGCCCGGATGGCTTTAAGGAACGCTTCGGGATCGGACATATGGGGGGATGTTGAGGCCAGCCTGCATAATTCCCTCAATACACCGTCCTTGGTTCTGACTTTGATGTCCCGTATTCGATCCACGGTGAGAATATCGGAAATATCTTTCATCGATTCACCTGAAAGAAAAGAAAGAATCCAGAATGGTTCATCTCTAAATTAGTGTTTAAGAAATAGGGATGCTTGCCTGTAGTGGTTTTAATATCCCCCCGCCGCATAAAGCGGCGACCCCCTTATAAAGGGGGTAAAATACCTCGCTCCCATAGCCCCCCTTAACAAGGGGGGATGCCGACAGGCAGGGGGGATTTCTTCCCGCCTGCACCCTCAAAAACTCACCGTATCTCCACGGTCCGGCACAACGACATGGCGCAGTCCCAGCGATTCCAAATGGTTTTTGTGAGCCTGGGCGGCGTCTTCATTTCCATGCACCACGCCGGTAAGGGCAGGCCGCTTTTTGAAACCTAATGTCCAATCGATCAGCTCGTTCATGTCTGCATGGGCGGAAAACTCGTTCATAATCACCACTTTGGCGCGCAGGGAGTAAAAGTCCCCGAAAATCCGCACTCTCGGCTCACGGTCCACAATGCGCTTGCCGAGGGTATTATCCGCCATGAAACCGGTGATGAGGATGGTGTTATTCTCGTTTTCGATATTGTTCTTCAGGTGGTGGAGGATACGGCCGACTTCGCACATGCCCGAAGAAGAAATAATGATGCAGGGGACTTTGGAGATGTTGAGACTTTTCGATTCCTCCACAGTGCGGATATAGGTCATGCGCTGGAATCCGAAAGGGTCTTCACCTTCATACAGGTATTTGAGCGTTTCTGTGTCGAAACATTCCGGATGCATACGGAAAATCTGGGTGACATTCACCGAAAGCGGACTGTCCACATACACCGGCAGGTCCGGTATGGCTTTCTCATTGATAAGCTGGTGAATGGCGAAAACCAGTTCCTGAGTCCTTCCCACACTAAACGCCGGAACGATGATCTTTCCGCCACGGGAGTAGGTATCGATTATTATCCGTTTCAGTTTTTCATTGGCTTTGGTGATATCGTCATGCACCCGGTTCCCGTAGGTGGATTCGGTGATGAGCACATCGGTCTCCGCAATATATTCCGGGTCACGGAGTATGGGAAGATATTTTCTCCCTAAATCTCCGGTGAATACGAGTTTTTTCTCCGTTCCGTTTTCACGGATGAAAAGCTCCACGAGCGATGACCCGATGATATGTCCGGCGTCCCGGAAAACCACCTCGATCCCATCGGCCACTTGTATCCGCTTCCCGTAATTGACCGAATGGAACAGCTCGATCGAATCCAGAGCGTCTTTCATGGTATAGAGGGGAAGGAAGGCCGCTTTCTGGCCGTTCTTTTTCATCTTGAGGTTCATGTATTCTGCTTCTTTTTCGTGGATATGGGCCGAATCGGCAAGCATGGCCGAACAGAGATCGCGGGTGGCATGAGTGGAATAAATCGTCCGATCAAAGCCGTTTTTCACCAATGAAGGAATGTTTCCCGAATGATCGATATGAGCATGGGAAAGCACCAGCGTATCGATTTCTTTTTGATTAAAAGGCAGCTCGCTGTTCAGTTTTCGAGATTCCTCGCGGCGTCCCTGGTACAGCCCGCAGTCCAGGAGGATTTTCGAGCCGTTGGCCTCCACCAGATGCATCGAGCCGGTGACTGTTTTGGCAGCGCCCCAGAATGTTATTTTCAAGATTTACTCCACAAACAGGAATAGTATGGATTAGAAAAAAATCCTCTCAAACCCATGTAAAAAAACGTGAAAAATCATATTTTTAACAGGTATGTCGTTAAGTAAGCTAAGGTGATAATCCGAAAGGTTAATCCCCCCTACCCCCCTTATTAAGGGGGGAAAAGAA
>JAUYCD010000157.1 GCA_030692375.1 Candidatus Latescibacter sp.
GCGGCGGTGAATGACCAGAGCAACACAGTGTTTACGATCGCTTCCGGGGTAGATGTTGCGGCGCAGACGCCGCAGGAATTCAAGCTGGGGGAAGCCTACCCGAATCCGTTCAATCCGAGCGCGACCATTGAATACTCTCTCCCGAAAGAAGTGCAGATCATTCTCGAAATCCACAACATCTCCGGGCAGAAAGTCGCGACAGTCGACAGCGGCAGAAAGAGCGCCGGGAAGCATACAGTGGTATGGGATGCCCGTGGCCTCCCGAGCGGCGTGTATTTCTACACCTTGCGGGCTGAAGAATATGTTAAAACGGGCAAGGCGCTTCTGATGAAATAGAACATGAATTGAACGATTTCTTGTTATTCACCGCTAACAAAGTCTCCCCCCTCTCCTGATCGGGGAGGGGGGAATGTGGTTGTACCTTCGCTCCATTCCCATTCCTGCCGTCCAACAGGACGAGTTTCTTCTCCGTCTTTTTTCTCTGGTCAATTGATGGTTCTTTCTTTATATTGATTGTCTTCCAGAAGAATTATTTTTGAAACCTGATAAACTGTATCGGGGTGTAAAAAGTGTTTTCGAGAAATAAGAATTCCTTTCTCATAATACTTCCAAAACGCATAAGGAGCCTTGGATGATCAGAATCGAAAACCTGACGAAATACTATGGGGATTTCAGGGTCGTGGACAATATTTCGTTCACTGTCAATGATGGTGAAATCCTCGGTTTTCTGGGGCCCAACGGCGCCGGCAAAACCACGACTCTCAGGATGCTGACCTGTTTCATGCCCCCTTCCGAGGGCCGGATAATGTTCAATGACCTGGATGTGAACGAGCACTCCATGGAAATCCGCAGGATGATCGGATATCTTCCCGAAAATGCGCCGCTCTATGATTACATGAGCATTCAGGAATACCTGGATTACATCTGCGATCTTCGGGATATCACCGGCCAGAAAAGGAACGAACGCATGGAAGCCATGATCGAAACCTGCGGACTCTCCAAGATGATCGGCAAGGATATCGGCGAGCTTTCCAAAGGATACCGTCAGCGAGTGGGTATCGCGCAGGCAATGATTCACGAACCCGAGATTCTTATTCTCGACGAGCCGACTGTCGGTCTCGACCCCAACCAGATAGTGGAAATCCGCAATCTCATCAAGGAGGTCGGGCAGAAAAAGACGGTCATCCTGTCCACCCACATCTTGAGCGAGGTGGAATCGACCTGCAACCGGGTGGTCATTATCTCCTCCGGAGAGATTGTGGCGGACGGCACCACTGATTCACTGCAGGAAAAAATGGCCGGACAGAACAGCCTCACCCTTGAAATCAAAGGGAATGCGGCCGCGATGGCCGATGTGTATTCACAGATCAAAGGGGTGGAAAAAATCCATTCCGTCACATCGAGCGGCGGGAATACCGCCTGCCTCGAAATCGGCATTCACCGGGGCTTCGATATCCGTGACGAAGTATTCCGCGCCACTGTGGAAAAAGGCTGGGTTATCTATGAGATGCGCCTTAACAAAACCAATCTCGAGGAAGTATTCAGACAGCTTACACTCACTCAGGGAGCCGTGGCACAATGAAAAAAGTGATTCCCATTTTCCGAAGAGAAATCTTCGCCTACTTCTTTTCACCGATGGCGTATATCGTCATCTCGGTGTTTCTTCTCCTGACCGGGTGGTTCTTTACCAGCGAGCTTTTCCTGGCAAATGATTCCTCTTTACGGAGCGTATTCAGCATCATCCCCTTCATTTTCATTTTCTTCGCTCCCGCCATCACCATGCGGCTCCTGAGCGAAGAGCGGAAAAGCGGAACGATAGAGCTTCTTGTTACCATGCCGCTCACCGACCTGGAGATCGTGCTGGGTAAATACCTTGCCGGCCTCGGACTCCTGGTGGTTGCGCTCTTTTTCACACTGCCTTATGCGCTGACCATCATCGTTCTGGGCAGGCCGGATATGGGAATGCTGGTGACCGGCTATCTGGGCCTGCTTCTGATGGGAGCTTCCTACATCTCGGTGGGGGTTTTCGCCTCCACCATCTCCAAAAACCAGGTGGTATCGTTCATCATCGCATTCATGATCATATTCATTCTCTTTCTGCTCAATAAATTCCTGCCGGTGATGCCCTCATACCTGGTTCCTCTGCTCCAGTACCTGAGCATTGACTACCATTTCACCAACGTAAGCCGGGGAGTCATCGATACACGTGATATAGTATATTACCTGTCGTTGATCGTATTCATGCTGTCACTGGCCAAGCTCTCGCTCGAGAGCCGCAAGTGGAATTGAGGAGACTTGAGCCATGAAAAAATTGAACAGTGCATCTATTCTTTCCATACTTTTTCTCCTGGGTATTCTGGTCATGATCAACGCCATCGGAATACGCTATTTTCTCCGGACCGATCTGACCAGCTCCAAAATATATTCGCTCTCCAGAGCTTCAAAGGATGTGGCGGCGAAGCTCGATGACAACGTTCTCATCAAGGCCTACTTTTCACCGAACCTGCCGAGCCCGCTCAATACCAATGAACGTTACCTTCGCGATATGCTCGAGGATTACCGAGCCTATTCCCACGGCAGGCTCAGATATGAGTTTGTGAAACCGGACGACGAAAAGAAATTCACCGAGGAAGCGGAGAGCTTCGGAATCCCACCCCGTCAGATACAGAGCGTGGCAAACGACAAATTCGAGGTCAAGATGGCCTATATGGGCCTGGTTGTCATCTATCGCGACAAAAAGGAGGCTCTCCCGGTCATCCAGAATACCGATAACCTCGAATACGAGATAACCAGCCTGATCAAGCGCCTTTCCTCGAAAAAGAACCCCATTCTGGGAATTGCTTCCATAGGAGGAGAGCAGAACCAGGCGACTATGCAGAAGCTGTATGAAGCGCTGGGAAGGAATTATGATGTCCAGCCGATTGATCTGGATCAGCGTATCGACAAATCCGTCAACGCAGTAATGGTTCTCGCGCCGCGGCAGCCATTCACCGATAATCAGCTTTATAACCTTGACCAGTACATCATGAACGGTGGAAAACTGGGTATGTTTATGAACTCCTACATGGCGAACCTGGGAGGCGGCGGACAGCAGCCGACGGGTATGCCCTACAATCTGAATGTCAACCGGTTCCTGAATAATTATGGCATCGGACTGAATGAAGACATAGTGATCGATACGAAGTGCAATGCCGTACAATCGCAGTCCCAGAAGGGATTCATCACGTACAATCAGACTTACCAGATACCCTTCATGCCGATAATCCAGAGCTTCAACAAGGCCAATGTCATCACCCGCGACCTTCAGCAGGTGGCGGCATTCTTCCCCTCCTCGGTGGATACCACCCTGGCGAAGAACAAGGGATACAAGGTGGAAGGCCTCCTCTATTCATCGGACTTCTCCGGTCATCAAAGCGGGCCCATGGTGTATATTATGCCGCTCAATTTCATGAAAAAAACCGACTTCCTGGAGAAGGGCATTCCCATTGCGGCTATAGTGAGCGGGAAGTTCACCTCCTTCTTCGCCCAGACGGGAGCGCCCAAAGACAGCTCCGGCGCTCCACCCAAAGAGCCGCTGGTTCCTGCATGCGCGACCGAAAACCGGCTGCTCATCTGTGGGGACGGGAATATGTCCCTTGATTCCTTCGTTCAGGATCCCCGTCAGACGCTCTTCATACAAAATACCGCAGACTGGCTGGTGCAGGCGAACGATATGATCTCCATTCGTTCCAAGGAAGTACCGCAGCGTCCGCTGAAAGACATCCCGAATTTTTTAAGGCAATTTGTAAAATCGGCAAACCTGATCGGGCCGAGCGTTCTGATCATCATCTGCGGCATCGCACTCTGGCAGGTACGGCGGATTCGGAAAAAAGCGCTCACTGCTCGCTATGGAGATGGTAAATGAAAAATAAATCGACACTTATCATGGGAGGAGTCTTCCTCCTTCTCGTTGTAATTTTTCTCCTCACCTCTCTCCATCCGAAAGAGGTGACCCAGGGCGCCACTCCTCTTTTCCCCGGAGAAAAGCCCGTCTTTGACAAATTTGAAATCAACAATCCCAAATCGGGACTGATCGTTCTGGTGAAGCAGGGCGACTCCTGGAAGATGACCAAACCTACGGAATACAAGGCGGGCAAGCAGGCGATCGATCAACTGCTGGAATCGCTCACAAGCATCATGGTGGATGGTGTGGTATCCTCGGAAGTAAGCGAACAGAAACGCCTTGGTGTAGATGATTCTACCGGCATCGATCTTAAAGCTTACAGCGGCGGAAAACAGGTCCTGGATGTCCTCATCGGCGACTATACGCCCGACCTGAGCCACACGTACGCCCGGATGAAAAATTCAAAGGATATCGCTCTCTGGCGGGGTGTTTTCTCACGGATAGCGATTCGGGAACCGGATGACTGGCGCGACAAGTCCATCTACAGTTTCAACGAGGGCGATATCACATCGATCAAGGCAGTCGATGCCAAACAGACCCGCGATCTGACCCTCTCCGATTCCACCTGGGTGTACAAAGAAAACGGAAAGGATAAACCTGTAGATCAGTTCAAGGTACGGCAGCTTGTCACTGCCATAGCTTCGCTCTCCTGCGATTCCTTTGCCGCCGATGAAGATATCCCGCGCGCCGGCACGATTAAACCGGATGTCCGGGTATCTTTCAAAATACGGAACGGGGACACCCACACTTTTGATGTCTGGAATCCTGGCAAAGATACAAACAAGAACACGTATCTTTTCCGGAAGGAGAACGGGGATATGCTTTTCCGGTTCTACGAGTACAGGGGGGCGTTTCTGCCGGTGAGCTACGACAAACTGAAGCTTTAATAAAAATTGTCTGAACCATGATTCGCATGATTACTGGATTAACGTGATTGTTCAATACATAACGACATAAATAATTGTGTATGTTTAGAGAGTTTAGATGCCGAAACAAGTTCGGCATGACACGTGTCATCCTGAACTCGTTTCAGGATCTATTTTTAAAAAGAAACGAAACAAAATATGTCGTCATGTATAAATTTTTAAATCATGATAATCCTCTATTCCTATGAATCATGGTTCAAACTTTTCCCCGCCAATTCCGCCGCTCCCAGAACTGCGGCTCTTTCCGATAATGCGGCGGGAACAATCCTCTCTGCTCCTTCTTTTCCCCAGGTTATCTCCACCCGGGTAAGCCCGCCCTGGAAAGCTTCGAATGACCGGGCAACACCTCCCCCGATGGCAATCTTTCCCGGATCGAGGAGGGAGAGCACGATGACCGCCGCCCGGCCCAGAGCTTCTCCATACCGTTCGAATATCTCGGCCGACTTTTCATCTCCGTCTATAAACCGCTGATGGAGAACGTACGGTTCGATGTCCTCGCCGGAAATTTTCCTGCACAGGGCTTTCAATCCGCCGATCGAAACACTCTCCTCCAGAAGTCGGAAGGTTTTCGGAGGGAATGAGCCGGTCTGTCCCGGGTCCGGCGGGAACGGGAACGCCGATACCGATAGCGGCAATCTTAAAATCTGTGGCAAGCGCAGATATCAGCCCGCTGATGGAGTCGAGAATCTCACCGGCGGGCCGTTTCGCTGTTCTCCAAATCCAGAACCTGTTCAAAAGAATCAACTGGGTTTCCCCCTCTATTGCTTGCAAGAGAGGGGGATCAAGGGGGTGAGTTCTCACCCGATCTTTATGAGTTTCGGCGGCTCTATGAATCCATACGGCGCAAACTGATAGGAATCCGTCCAGCGCTCCTCGTCTTCGAATTCACGGGGGCCGGTCCAGTCCAGGCTGTCGCCCCCGGTATGGTGAAGAGGCCCGAGGGTGTTGCGGAGGGTGCCGACAACCTCGACCTCCACCGTGTTCAACCCTTTTTTAAGCGCGCTGGTAACCTCTCCGCGCCAGGGAGAGAAGGGGACTGAGCCGATCTCGACGCCGTTCACCGTGATGTAGAATGTGCTCCCCCGCGCGCCGGAAAGGTCGAGTTCATGCCGGTATTGCTCGATGTCGGAGAGATCGAATTCCATCTTGTAGATCATGGTGCCGGAATAGAAAGGATATCCCTTCTCCACCCAGGAGCCGAGTGAAAGGGTGTCAGGCTCGCGGGTTACGGGGAATCCTTCCTCCTCTTGGCCTACTGCGAAATCTCCGACCAGATAAATATTTTCGATCTCGGTGTCCCAGAGGAAATCGGTGACAGCGCGTATGGTGTTCACCCCCTGCACCACCTGCTCGGCGATGGCGAAGCCGGAAATGGCGCGGTCGATATGCCACTTCCCGGCGGAGGTTTCGACCTGTTTGCCGTTGACCTCCACAGTGAACCTGTCGGCGCTCTCCATGGCAAGCTCCAGCCTTTCCGGGATGTTCTGCACAGTGAATGTGAACGTGAACACGGTCTTGTTGGTACGGGTGCGAACATTCTTCATTTCCAGCACCCAGGGCTGGTAGTCATCGTATTCGGAGATGCCGGTCGCCTGCCAGATTGATTTGCGGGCTTTCCACACCGGCTGATTTTTAAGAAGAACCTTGCCATCGATCTCCAGAGTGCAGCGGTCCAGAGTCAGGATATTGTCATGAAGCCGCTGGAAAGCATAGGGGCCTTCGATGGTAATGACCTCTTCCGGCGGCTGAGGGATTTCCGCTCCTTCCACCGAGGTCTGGGTCTGGTCCACGAGAAATATCCTGCTTCCGGCGGCAGGCAGCGAGGTTTTGATGATCGTGCGCCCCGATTCCAGTTTCGAGGCATACCGGTATGCCCGCCCCGTGAGCGGGTCCATCTCCACTGTCCCTCCCAGTGCGTTGAGATCGACCGTAATGTCCTGGGGTGAGGTGCGGTCGGTGTTGGCGAGGAAAATAATGTGCGCGGCGGCCTCCGTCCGGTGGTTCACCAGGACATTTTGCGCCTGTGCGCCGTCCGGCCTTGTGACCGATACATCGCGCCCGATTTTTTCGACAACAAGGTTCACTGCATCCGCCGGGAGATCTTGAAGAATGGAAACATTAGGACGCCCGGCAAACAGACGGAGACGCTCGCTCTCTGCTCCGCTGACCCGCGCGGGAATGTCTCCAAGGATGATCACCGTTCCGGTGAACGATTCGAGGAGATCGAGGGTGGAGGAGAGCCAGGTATAGGCCAGGGGGAGCACGACGCAGCGATACTGCGATTCGCCGACAGAAAGCCGGCCTCCGGAAGCCTTGCCGTGGGCGATGAGGATGCGCTCATCCCCCAGGTCGAATTCGATGTGTTCGGCAAGGAGTTCACGGACCAGGCCGCGGAACGAGCTTTCCACCGCCTGCAGTTTCACTCCGCCGTCCGGGATATTTATATCAAGCACGCCATAAGCCGAGAGGAGAGGGTGGAGAACCAGAACCGGCGCCGTCGATTTTCCCCGGCTCACCGCCCAGGAAACACGGGCAAGATAATCGCATGCGGCACGGAAGTGATCCCAGTAAGGCTGGTGGTAGGAGAACGTCGGGGGGAAGTCATGCTTGCGTTCGCCTTTGAGTGAAAAAGCTGTAAGGTGAGGACAGAGGAAAGTGACTCCCAGGGCTAGATTGAAATCGGCGATCCACTTCATGTCCTCAAAGGTCATGGACTGGCCGGCGGCGCCGAAAATCTCACACACAGCCCGTTTTTTCCCAAGTTGGTTCGCCGCGCTCGAAAGCTGTTTCGCAGTCCAGGGATTCCTGATGTTGCGGCCCAGATGATCGATGCCGGGAATATCCATGTACTCGTAATGAGCCATGACAGAGCCGCCAGAAACTGTCATGCTGTAAAAATCATCCTCGAAAAGATAGTGCCCGGTAAACAGCACCTCGTGTTCCTTACACCAGTTCGCCAGAGAAACGGTGAACGCCTCGATGAACCGCTCGTTCACCGTTCGCCAGAAATCGTGGCGGAACTTGAATCCCTCTTCGGAGCCGTCCACAAGGCGGTGAAGGTGATCAAGGGGCGAATACCCGTGGATTTTTTCGAAATACTCGGCGAATCCGGAAGTCCAGGGAAAAGAGAATGCGGACTGGTCATCGTTCGGGCGGAGCTTGATCACCCGGTTCACATTCGGTTCATCGGTGAAAATGCCGGGCATGTATTTCCCGAAATCATAACGGAAGAGCTTTGAATACTTTTCATAGGTGTTTTCGATGAAATCCTTCACCGTATCGGGATTGAGGAGATCGACATACCCCTCGCCGTTGAATCTCCCATGCCCGCGGGTATAGCGGCGCTCGTAAAAGACGCCGACTCCGGTCAGGTCCGCCGGCCTCTCGCGGAGAAGCACGAGGCCGTTTTCTGCATTTTTTCGTGTAAACGCCGCCGCCTTTTCCAGGACATCGCTTTCGAGTGTGGAAGCTTCCCCGGTCCAGGTGAGCGCCATCGCCAGGTTCTCATCCTTCCCTTCCGTGGTGTTTCCCCCGGCGAAACCGCTCGGCCATCGGTCCTCATCATAAAGCCAGGCCTCCATCTCAAGCTCACGGGCGACTTCTACCCCCCGCCGTATGGCCCGCATCCAATCGTCGCTCAGGTAGCGTGTCCGAAGCCCTTTGCGGGCATGCATGAAGAACCCGCCGAAGCCTTTTTTCTTCATTTCACGGATACGGTTTTCGATTTCCGAAGGCTCCATGACATCGTTCCATGACCAGAAGGGAGAAGGACGGTATTGTCTCGGCGGATCAACGAATTCTTTCAGGTTCATAACTGTTCCTCACGGCGGATGATACATATAGATGTCGATTCCCTGCTTTTGCTATGAAAAAACAGGGAATCCATTTGGCATGACATAGTATATATAGATGCCGAAACGGTTTCATCGTTCCCGCGAAGCGGCAACAAGTTCGGCATGACACGTGTCATCCTGAACTTGTTTCAGGATCTATTATTACTCTGAAGCGCACATCTGTAATTTATTATAATTAACATAGTATACGATAAAATGCCGAAGGACGGAATCGGTTTTTTCAATGCGCCGAAGTTTGGCATCGTTTATTTGCCGTTTCGACGGCTTACCATTTTCTGCACCGAGAAAGCGATGACCAGGGAAACCACCCCCATGATTACAAAAGGCCAGCGCAGACCGAATGCAGCGGCAAGCCCTCCGCCTATGAGCGGGCCTACCCCGATGCCGAGGCAGGTGACGCTTGAGGTGAGACCGTAGGCGCTCCCCACTCTTTCACGGGAGATGGTATTGGAGACCAGCGCATTCACGGTGGGGACGATTCCTCCCACCGCTATACCCAGAAGGCAGCGTTCGAAGAAGAGCACCCACAGGTTATTCGCCAGAGCCTGGGGAATGGAAAAAATGCCAGTCGCGACGAGTGAGATGATCAGCACCCGGTTATGGCCGAAGCGATCCCCCAGTCTGCCCACATAGAAGGAAGTGATTCCCGAAAGCAGTCCGGCCACCGCAATAAAAGTACCGGTCAGCGTTGCCACATTGGAAGCATTCCCGGAAAGTTCCTGAATGAAAAGCGGCAGTATCGGGGCGATCATGGTGGAAATCACGTAAATAAGAAAAAAGATGGACAGTATAACCGTAAAGCCGTCGGTCTTTATAATCCCGTGGATTGTTTTAAAGCCGTTCGCTTTTACATCTTCATGGGGAGTAAATTTTTCGGTCGCGCAGAGAGCGACCAGCAATGCTCCAAGGGACAGAATGATGAATGCCAGCCCGCAGGGAATTCGGTAGCCCAAATGATCCGCCAGTACCCCTCCCAGGAATGGGCCGACAGCATTACCCAAAAGCAGGCCGGTCTGGACGATGCCCAAGCTGAAGCCGAGATTTTCCACCGGGGTGACGCTTGATACCAGGGTTACCGATGCGGTCACTGTGCCGGTGGACATACCCTGTAGAATACGCAGAATGAGAATGTGCCAGGGACTGGTTGCCAAACCCATCAGACCGAGAATAACTGCTCCCGCCAGCATGGACCGTATGACCATGAGCTTGCGCCCGAAGCGGTCGGCGAGGACTCCCCAGAGGGGAGCGCATACCGCCATGGTAATCCCGAAGGCTATGGAGGTATATCCGAACCAGAGAAGAACATCTTTCTGGGTCTTTAAACCGAGTTCGCCGAAATAAAATGGAAAAAAAGGAAAAACGAAGCTGAATCCCACACCTGATAAAAACTGAGCCAAAGAGGTTACTGCCAGCGTGGTCCTCCAGGAATGGTGCGCGGTTCCGGGAATAACCGGATTTTCATTATACATGTATATTTATTTCTCTAAAATAATTGAAACGAAACATGAAAAAAAAGTTTAACGTATAAATATATATATTGACGGAAGCAAAGTCAATGATAGTATTCATAATTTCAAACTGGAAGCATAGTATAGTATCATAGCTAAAAATCAGATTTTTTTTAAAAATTATAATTTTTTTCTTGACTCCATAGTTATATAACTATAGATTATGAGTTAAGGGGGATAAAAAAGAATGACTTTATCCAATGTAGACCTGGAAAGACTGGAATTCGCTGCAGAGGTTTTCAAAGGTTTCGGAAATCCCATCCGTATCCGTATCATCGATGCCCTGCAGGAAAAAAATCTTCGCGTCATGGAACTCTCAGAATTGTTGGGCTATCCGCAGCCCATCATCAGCCAGCAGTTGAAAATCCTCAAAAGCGTGGGCATTGTGCAGAAAATTCGGGAAGGCAGCAGTTTCTGCTACCGCCTTACCGATAAAAATTATGCCGATATGATACGATGCATGCAAGGTGTCATCAGTACATAATTGATGCACAGTTGTTTCTAATCAGATAAGGCGGCTTTATGCCGCCTTTTTTTATCTCGTTTCAAGCAGGGTTTTTGCCTCCCAGGTAAACCGTATCCTGGCTTCAACGCTGAGATGGTGGATTTCACTTTCCGGATTACGGTTTTCGACTATGGCAACTTTCGACCCCGGAGCCATGAGCACAGAATGCCAGGTCTTGCGATGAACGTTATAGCAAGCTCCCTGTTCCATGGCGATGATGGTGAAATCCTCCGGCAAATAATAGGGAGCTGTGGCGATGCAGGCTTTTCCCCTGATAAGGATAAATGTTTCATCCGTGTTGGGATGGCTCCCCAAAAATGTTACCTCCTCGGGGTCCGATGACGGGCCCGCGTTGTTGACAGCCACAATCCAGCTTTCCGCCGAATCGATGCAGATTCCATAACCGGCCTGGTCCCGGCCATTTACTGTCAGAATATCTTCTGCCATGTTTTACCCTCCGAAAATTGCAGGAAGAACAAATCAATGTTTCAATTTGTCACATCAATCGGTCGCTGCTGTACTATTTTTGTGTATGCGGACATGAAATGCTCTCCTTCAGGAAAGAGTCCTTCATGATTGCGAGCTTGATCGGTTTTTGCAGTTGAAGAAAGGAAATAATCTTAATCGTTAAACCGATAAATATATATATGAAGACACTCTCGATAATGTATATAATTTTCCCGGAAGAAAAGAAGACTATTTTTTTATGATTCAGGTTCTCGAAAGTTTCCGTATCTCCAAGTATCATTTAATCTTGCACCTCCCGCTCGAATCTGTTATTTTATGATGTCTAATTGAAACTTTTTTAAACGGAAATGAATATGAAACAGATTGTGAGAGTGGGGCTTATCGGGTTCGGTACTGTGGGCGCCGGCGTGGCATCTCTCCTGTTTGGCAAGGGGAAGCCGTTTTTAAAGGGCCGCAATTACGATCTCGAGCTGGTTAAAATCGCCGATATAGATATCACCCGTGATCGCGGAGTTACCGTTCCGGAAGGCGTATTGACCACAGATGTGAGTGAGGTGCTTGACAATCCTGATATAGATATTGTGATAGAACTGATCGGCGGATACGAACCCGCCCTGACCTTTACCCTTCGCGCATTTGCAAACGGCAAGAGCGTAATCACCGCCAACAAGGCCCTTATTGCCGTGCATGGCGGCAAATTGTTCGATGCCGCGCTCCGGGCCGATGTTTCGTATATGTTTGAAGCCTCGGTCGGCGGAGGAATCCCGCTCATCCGGGGTATAGTGAACGGCCTTAATGCCAATGTAATCCAGAGCATTTATGGAATTCTGAACGGGACCACCAATTACATCCTCACCGGAATGGCCCGTGACGGCTGCGATTACGGTGAAGTGCTGGCCAAAGCCCAGAAACTCGGCTACGCCGAAGCGGATCCGACTTCAGATATTTCTGGCCAGGACGCACTCAACAAGATTGTGATTTTAGCCAGGCTGTCGTTCGGGGCTGACCTGTCTCCAAGGGATGTATATTGTGAAGGCATTGAAAATGTGAGCATCCGGGATATAGAGTATGCATACGATCTTGGGTATATCATCAAATTGCTCGCCATCGCCAAACGTCACGAAGACGGCCGCGTCGAGGTACGAGTGCATCCCACTCTGGTTTCCACCGAGTCTATTATGGCCTATGTGGAGGATGAATTCAACGCGGTGGAGATTTACGGCGACGCGGTGGGAAGGGAAATCTTTTACGGCAAGGGAGCGGGCAAGATGCCTACCGCCTCTGCGGTGGTTTCCGACACCGTGGAAGTCGCCGAGAGGCTGCTCACCGGCGCCCCGACCAATGTCAGCCGTATCATCCTGAACGATCATGGCCCTGGTCTGGTGGATATGAGCGAGCTGGATCTTCGCTATTACCTCAGGTTCACAGTGCTGGACAAACCGGGGGTTCTCGCCGGCATCACCAGGATATTCGCGGACCAGAACATATCTATCGAATCGGTCATACAGATCGGGACCGCGGACGGCGACTATGTTCCGCTTGTCATCATGACTCATGAAGCATGCGAAGGGGACATGCAGCGCGCGATGGAACAGTTCTCCGGCCTGGAAGCGGTGAAAGGAAGAGTACAGCTCATCAGGGTGGAGGATATTTAAAAATAAGACAGAAGCAGCCAATTGCAAAAGTCGTTTTTATACTTAAAAAAGGCAAATTGTTAATTTTAGCCCCCTAACCCTCAGTCCCTTTCCCCCCGATGGGGGGCAAGGGAAGTCGTTGCTCCACAGTCTTTTCCTGCCCCCTTCAGAGGGAAGGATGTCCAAAGGACAGGAAGGGGGCTGCGTAAAATAATCTCGACTTTTGCAA
>JAUYCD010000158.1 GCA_030692375.1 Candidatus Latescibacter sp.
AATATCGGCACCATGGTGCTCGGTTCCGGGCGCATTATCGAGGGACTCACCGGCGGCGGGATCAACTTCATCACCGCGGTGGCGATCATCACCGTGCTGTTCGTCTTCTACGGCCTGGCGGGAGGCATGGTCGCCGCGGCGCTCAACGACGTGGTTCAGGGGTTCCTCACCATCGTCTTCTCTTTTCTCATGCTGCCATTCGCCATTTCCAAGGTCGGAGGATTCACCGCACTCCACGAACAGGTGAACGCAGGCGCTTCGTACGACTTCTTTAGCCTTGTTGCACCAAAAGGTATTACTTTTTTCTGGATTTTTATGATCGTCATCAACGGCATGATCAACTGGGCGGTGCAGCCGCACACCATTCCCTCGAGCACCGCGAACCGCACCGAGATGAACGCCCGGATCGGAGTGACCTACGGCAACTTCATCAAGCGTTTCTGCACCGTTGCCTGGGCATTCACCGGCATCGCAGCCATCTCGCTCGTTCCCAACCTCAAGAATCCGGACAACGCGTTCGGCGAAATGGCTAGAATTCTCCTGCCTGCCGGACTGGTGGGCCTGCTCATCGCCTCGCTCCTCGCAACCATCCAATCCACCGGCGTGGTGCTCATGATCAGTGGTTCGAGTATTTTCGTCCGTAACTTTTATGCGGTATATTTCAAAAAACGCCCGGAGAAACATTATCTTTTCGTCGGACGGCTGGTATCATTCGCCATCGTGTTGGGCAGCCTGGGATTTGCCCTGCTCCTGCCGGGAGTCATCAAGGCGCTGGAGCTCTTCATGCAGATTCCCGCGCTTATCGGCATCCCCTTCTGGATGGGAATTGTCTGGCGTCGGGCCAATCCTGCTTCCGCTTGGGCGAGTTTCCTCGCCGCCGCCGGGGTATTTCTCTTCTGCGAACTGGCGCTGGATATACCGCTGCCGTGGCAGATGGTGTGTTATCTGACCGCGGGAATCACCACCGGGATTATCGTTGGATTCCTGACCCCGCGTCAGCCCAAGGAAAAGCTCGATCCGTTTTACCAAAGGCTCAGAACCCCGGTGCTCGCCGAGGAACACCTGGCCTCCGATAACGTGGTGTAAGATCGCAGCAAGTCATCCATGAGCGGACGGGATACTCAATTCCCGCCCGCTCATGACCGCCGTATAAAAAATTTTCCGATACCGGTATCGGTTCCGCTTCTTACTGTATTACGGCGCGAGCAGTGATCATTCCCCATATTTTGTTTCCTGTGTCAAACCTGATTCCATCCATGGAGGATGCTGTGAAAGTAAAAGCCCATAAGCTGTTCGACGAGCATTTTGACAACTGGCTCTCCGAGATTGAGGATCACTGGAACTATAAGGACATGCTCGCCTATGAGCGGCTCCGCAAGTATTACATTTCTTTCGATGGTGTTCTGGCCGACCCCGACTCGAACCTGGTGTATGTGGGGATAACCTCCTTTAACGCAGACATTTTCCGCGCCTTCGACCGTAAGACCGGTGAGTTCTGCGATCTGGGATATGCCCGGATTGCCGACCCGTTCGATGCCAAGTTCCACCGTGCGCTCCTGAAATCCCGTGACGGGCACATTTACGGCGCCATCGCTCTCCTGCACGATGTGGATGATTACTGGAACGCTCCCGGCGGGGCTATCGTACGGTACAATCCCAAAACCGGTGAGCTGAAAAAGATCGGCATTCCAGTTCCGCATGTGTACGTTCAGGGGATGGTGATCGATGAAAATCGACGGATGGCCTATTGTCAGACATTTACCCCGGAATATCTGGCGTCGTTCAATCTCGATACGTTCGAATCGCGAATCCTGGGGCTGACCGGCTCCGGCCTGGGGATGGGGCAGGGGGAGACTATCGCCCTCGATTACAAAGGCCGGGTCTGGGGCGGATGGGGAATAACCAGGGCCTGGCAGCAGAACGGAGTAGGTCCTGATCAGAATCGTCTGTACCGGTATGATCCCCAGAAAGATAAAATTGAATTTTTCAAACACGGCCTCCCGCTCCTCGAGAGAAGATATGGTTTTGCCGGTATGGATGGAATAATTGCCGCTTCCAACCGTATGCTTTATGCCGGGACCGGTGAAGGAGGACTGGTTCGTATCGATCCGGACACCGCCGAGGTCAGGCTGCTCGGCGCGCCCTGTCCGCCCAAGCGTATCGCGGCATTCGCGGAAGGCAGGGACGGTTACCTTTACGGCATCGGCGGAAGATTCGGCAATGCTTCGCTTTTCCGGCTGGATCTCTCTACCGACAAGTACGAGTACCTGGGACGTCTCTACGATCCTGAGTTGAATGTTTCGGCCTGGCAGATTCACGATATGAGCATCGCTCCGGACGGCGCCATTTTCGCCGGAGAGAACGATACCATGACCCGTTCCGGCTATCTTTGGGAGATAAAACTGTAACTGGTATGAATATCGACGGTTATGTAACCCTCGGCGACGAGCGCGATACTGTTTACCGCGCCGAAGACCTCGTTCACGATATGGACCGCGCCGGTGTGGATATGGCGGTTGCCGCTCCGCAGGACAGCGCC
Source organism: Candidatus Latescibacter sp. (assembly GCA_030692375.1). Lineage (NCBI taxonomy): Bacteria > Pseudomonadati > Candidatus Latescibacterota > Candidatus Latescibacteria (ex Chuvochina et al. 2023) > Candidatus Latescibacterales > Candidatus Latescibacteraceae > Candidatus Latescibacter > Candidatus Latescibacter sp. The sequence goes on from JAUYCD010000158.1 coordinate 2,540, forward strand.
CTGGCAGTATTCAACAGCCGTGGCAATGATTTCATCCGGGCTGAGGCGGGCAGATTCCCCGACCGTATCATTCCCGCCTGTACGGTGAACCCCTGGTATGGGGAAGCTGCGGTACAGGAAGTTAGCCGCGCTGTTTGCAACGGCGCCAGGATGCTGGTGCTTCACCCGACGCTCCAGGGATTCCTCATCAACGATGACCTGGCCGACCCTGTTATCGAAAAGGCAGGCGAGCTTGGACTTCCCGTGTATGTACATACCGGACCACATCTTTACGGCGCTCCCTGGCAGCTCGCTGACTGCGCCCTGCGCTTTCCCGGAGTGACCTTTATCATGGGTCATGCAGGAGCTACAGATTTCTGGAACGATGTGCCATCCGCAGTAAGGTTCGCTCCGAACGTCTTTATCGAGGGGTCGTACGCTCGTCCGTTTATTTTCATGTCCCATCTCATGTCGGCGGGGATCGATAAAGGAATCATGGGATCGGCCGCCCCGAGGAACAGCCTTGTGTTTGAATGGACGCAGTACCGGGAATATTTGCCGGCCGATACCTATGGCGCTGTTTTCGGAGACAACCTGGCGCGGATTCTCAACATAGTCGGAAGCAAGCCATGATTATCGATGCCCACACCCACTGGGGAATTGTATGGGAAGACCGCTATGGGAACGACCCGTCGGAATGGCTCAAGGTGTGCGACCGTCACGAAGTCGACCGGGCGGTTCTCATGGGACACCGCGGGCTTGGTATGAACTCAGATATGAGGCTTTGCAATGATGTGATAAGGGAAACGGCTGACAGATCGGGGGGAAGGCTCATCCCCATTGCCACTGTCCATCCCGATTTCGGCGAAAAAAGCATCCGCGAGCTGGAACGCTGCCTGAAAGACCTCGGCATGAGGGGCCTGAAATTGCATCCCTGGCTGCAGGGCTTTTCAGTTTCCGTTCCCCTCATGGATGAACTGGCGATGATGTGCGGCCGTTACGATGTCCCGGTGATTTTCCACGACGGTACACCCTGTTACTCCATGCCTTCGCAGGTCGGGGGGCTGGCTCTGAGGTTTCCGGGAACGAAGTTTGTACTCGGCCACGCCGGGCTGCTCGATCTGTGGAGGGATGCGCTCAGTTTCGGGAAGCGGTGTCCCAATCTCTACCTTACCCTCTGCGGCCCGCATCAGGCGGGTCTGAAGGCCATTGTGGATGGAATGGATGAAAACCGCGTCCTGTGGGGCACCGATTTCGGTTTCGGGTGGTCGGACCCCTACGGTTACCGCAAAGGAATCGTGGATGATATTGCCATGCCGGAAGCGAAACGCGATAAGATCATGGGATTGAACGCGGTGAAGCTTTTTTAAATGTAATTAAAGAGTTGAGGGTCGCTGAAAGGAGTGATAAAATGATAAAATCTCTACATGCCAGGAATTTTAAATCCTGGAAAGATACCGGATTACTCCAGTTTGCCCCTTTGACAGGGTTATTTGGCTCAAATAGCTCAGGAAAAACGAGCATTATGCAAATACTCCTTATGCTTAAGCAAACTGTCGAATCAACCGACCGAGCCAGAGTTCTCTATACCGGTGATGAACATTCGTATGTCGATCTGGGTACATTCTTTGATTTGATACATGGACATGATCGAGATGCAATCCTTTCCATTCAACTTTCATGGAATCCGGGAAAACAAATAATAATTTATAACCCTGAATACAAAAACAAAAAATTATTTGAAACAGATAATTTGACATTTCGTGTGGAAGTCAAGGAAGTATCTGAAAGACCAATTGTCCAAAGTTTTGATTATTCTTTTAATAATAAAGTTTTCGGAATGAAACAGAAAGAAAGAATAAGGGACGATGATAAATACCAATTGATTTCCGACAATTTTGAAGCAAAAAGATACCAGGGACGTGTGTGGCCATTGCCTTCTCCTGTCAAATGCTATGGTTTCCCCGATGAAGTGACCGGTTATTATCGGAATGTTGGTTTTTTATCCGAGTTTGTTAGGTCCTTTCATGACCTCTTCTCACCTAATATGGCCTATTTAGGTCCCCTGCGAGAATATCCAAAAAGAAGTTATGTCTGGGATGGTGCAAGCCCATTAGATGTTGGAAGGGTGGGGGAACGCACTGTTTCCGCTCTTTTATCCTCAAGAAATAAAGGGAAAATAATTTCTCCTGGAAAAGGAAAACACAGGATGACGGTTGAGGAAAGAATTGGTTATTGGTTACGAGAAATGGGTTTGGTAGATTCTTATACACTTAAACCAATAGCAGAAAACCGAAAAGATTATGAATTGCGGGTTAAAACAACAAAAGATTCTCCAGAAGTGCTCATCACCGATGTTGGTTTCGGCGTCTCTCAAATCCTTCCCGTCTTGGTTCTCTGTTATTACATGCCTGAAGGTTCGATAATTATTCTCGAACAACCTGAAATACATCTTCATCCTTCAGTCCAAGCCTGGCTCGCGGATGTATTCATAGAAGTAGTGACGTCGAGGAATATCCAGATCATTGTGGAGAGCCACAGCGAGCATTTACTTACACGTTTACAGAGAAGAATAGCTGAGAAAAAAATTGATTCTGATAAGACCGCTCTCTATTTCTGTCAAATGAAAGGTTCTTCGTCGGATATAGAAAGACTTGATGTTGATCTGTTGGGTAGTATCCGCAATTGGCCTGATGATTTCTTTGGTGATAAGTTTAGCGATCTCGCCGCCATGACTTTGGCTGGATTGGACCAAGAGGGGAAGTAATAATAATGATAGTTGTTATTGACACCAATGTTCCAATTGTTGCAAATGGGAAATCAGAGCAGGCTTCGCCAGGTTGTGTGAAATTATGTGTGATTAGTTTGAGAGAACTTATGGAAAAGGGGAAACTGGTTTTGGACAACCAATGGCATATTATCAAAGAATATCGGAACAAACTCCATTCTTCAGGCCAGCCGGGAGTAGGTGATGCTTTCCTTGAATGGGTGTTAAGAAACAGATGCAATCCTAAACGATGCGAGCTAGTTGACATAACTCTTGATGATTCTGATACGACTAATTTTAAAGAATTTCCATCAGATAAACGAATGGTGGATTTTCATTACAGGGACAGGAAATTTATCGCGGTATCTCTTTCCCATCCTCGAAATCCAACTATCTGGCAGGCAGTGGATGCAAAATGGTGGAATTTTCGAAATATCCTCGCGGAAAATGGAGTAAAAGTTGAATTCCTTTGCAAAAGCGATATAAAACGAATTCTCAACAAATAATAAATCGTTGTGTTATAAGGTCAAATCAAATCTTAACGAATTATATAAAATCTGGGTAAAGTCATGGAAACAAAAATTTTCTGGATGAGTTGGTCTATCGACTGCGAGGCGACCCAGCATGCAGTGAACGATCCAGCCCTCGGCGCCCGCGGCGCTGCCGGATACGCCGATATTTTGGATGCGAACGGGCTGAAAGGGAATTTCTTTACCCTTCCCGGCGACCTGGAATCGAATCCCGCTCTTTATCGCTCCATCATGGCGCGTGGGCATGAAATCGGACTTCATCTTCACCCGGCCGAGGAAGGATATTGCGAATTTGCCGGAGTCATGGGGCCGGAGGAGCAGAGTGAGGTGACCGCCAAAGCCCGTGACCGCTGGGCGCAGGTGATGGGAATGGCGCCGCTCTCTTTCTGCATGGGCTATGCCTCAGCCAACGATTATACCTATGCCGTTCTGGAAGAGCTTGGTTTCCGTTACGGCCAGGTCAGCCTTCCGGGAAGGAGAATTCCCGAAACCGCCTCGGTCTGGCAGGGGGCGCCTCTCACCATTCACTATACCCACCGCTTCAACCGCCTTCTGTCCGGGAACATGGATTTCGTCGAGGTTCCCCATACCATCGATCCCGAATCCTACATGTGGGGAGGAAAACACCCTCAGGATCTCCGGGTTGAGTTGGTGGACGCCAAAAACCACTGGTATACGATTCAAAAGGCTGTTCTCCGTCAGAAAGACGACGAAGCTGTTCCGGTAAAAATCATCAGGGGAGTCACCCACAACACGTTCGATTACACCGACCCGGCGAATTTCCGGCGGCAGACTCTCCTCGGTATGATCGAAAGCACGCGGGACATCCTGGAGAATGCCGGATGCGGGATGCAGCCAGCCACCCTGGGCGAGATTGTGAAAACATTCCGGAACACTGTTCCGAAGACCGATCCCCGGGACAGTTTCAAACTTGACCGCCGCGGGTACGGCGGTAAAAAGACGGTGTGAGGTACGAATGGAGAAGAGAACCATCCCCTACCTGGCATTGGGCGGAGTCTACGGCGAGGATGATGTGCAGGCTGCATGTGCGGTTATATCCGCCGCCTCCCAGCCGGGCGGCAATTTTTTTCCGCTCCCCGAGGAAAAAGAATTCCAGGATGCCTTTGCCGCTCATGAGGGAGCAGCCTGTACCGTGGCGGTTAATTCTGCCGGAACTGCGCTCGATCTCTGCATGATGGCGCTGGGGATTGGAGAGGGCGACGAGGTCATCACCACGCCGCTCACATTCATTTGTACCGCCACTTGCGCCATTGCCCGGGGGGCGAAAGTATTTTTGGCTGACATAAATCCGGACACGCTCAATCTGGACCCCTATGCGGTCGAAAGCCGGATCACTCCTCGGACGAAAGCGATCATCCCCGTGCACTTCGCGGGGCTTTCCTGCGTCTGCGCCCGTTTCGAGGAAATCTCCCAAAGATACGGAGTCGCTGTCATCTACGATGCCGCACACGCGGTCGGCGCGAAGTTCCGGAGAATTCCTGTCGGGGGCATGGGAAAGGCTTCCTGCTACAGCTTCCAGTCCAACAAGAATCTTACCACGCTTGGCGAAGGTGGCGCGGTCGCTACGAACGACGCCGAATTCGCCGAGGTCGTCCGTCAAATGAAAACGTTCGGATTCATTTACGGCAGCCCGGCCCGTGTGGTGCGGGTAGGATTCAACTACCGGATGACGAAGCCACAATTGGCGGTTGGTCTTAATCAACTTAAAAAAATCGACTCCATCATCGCCCGTAAACGGGAAAACTTCCTCAAAATGAACGCCTCGCTCGCCAATATCGAGGAAATCATTCCCGCACCGGGGATTGACGACGACCACGGCGCCCTCATGCACGTGGCGAGGCTTGACACAGGGAAGGTATCCTTCACCCGCGACAGCCTGACCACTCATCTCAGGAGCGAATGGGGAATCGGCACTGTACTGCACTATCCGCCGGTCTGGAGCTGGGAGGTCATGGAAAAGGCCGGTTACACCTCCGCAGGGTGTCCGGAAGCGGAGAAAGCCTGCTCCCAGATATTCAGCCTGCCGGTTTTCGCAACTACCACTGAAGAAGAAATTGTGTATATTGCGCAAGCCCTAAAGGAATCCATCGCGGAATTGAATAAAAGATGAAAATAATTTTGACAGGATTAACAAGATTTTACAAGATTCAAGCTTGAAAGGCAGCCCCCTTCCTGTCCTTTGGACATCCTTCCCCCGGAGGGGGCAGGAAAAAACTGTGGCGTAACGACTTCCCTTGCCCCCGGAACGGGGGAAAGGGACAGAGGGTTAGGGGGCTTCATAATCCTGTCAATCTTGTAAATCCTGTTTAATAATATCTTTGATTTTTAAACATACTTATCGGGGGAACCATGGAAGGAATCAAGCATCTGGAGGGATTTGATTTTGCGGTTCTGGCCGGATATTTCGTCATCATTATTCTGATCGGCACCTATTCGGCCAGATACATCAAACATGCAAAGGATTACTTTGTCGCCGGAGCGGACATCCCCTGGTGGCTCGCAGCCATATCTCTCTGGATGGCGGGGTTTTCGGCCCTGGCTTTCGTCATGTATTCCGAGATAGGGTACAAGTACGGTTTTACCGCGCTGACCCTCTACTGGGTGTCGGTGCCGGCCATGATCATCGGCGCCTATCTTTTCGTGGGAAAATGGCGGCGGGCAAAAATGATGAGCCCCATCGGTTTCGTCGAGGCTCGCTTCAGCCCAGCGCTCCGACAGGTGTTCGTCTGGACCGGCTTCCCGCTCCGGTTTATCGACAATTCCATAAAGATTTATGCCACCGCGATTTTCGTTGTCGCCGCCATCTCGAATGAATCCCTCGACATGTCACGGGCCATCTGGATCACCGGTCTGGTGATTATTGCTTTCTCGTTCCTTGGCGGCCAGTGGTCGGTGATTGTGACCGATTTTGTGCAGTTCATCATCAAAGTGCTTGCCGTGGTATTTATTTTCTTTGTCTCCCTCCGTGAGGTCGGCGGGCTCGGAAACTTTTTCAGAAAAATGCCCGTGGATTTCTCCACCCCTCTTCACTCGCCCTATGATCCCTATCAATATCTGACCTGGATAGTGCTCGTATTCTTTTCCGTCAATGCAGGCTGGTCGATGATCCAGAAATACAACTGTGTGCGCAGCGAGGCGGACGCCCGCAAAGTTATTCTGGGAGTGGCGATATGGAATTTCTTTCTTCCCATCATCATGTTCACCCCGGCCATGTTTGCCCGTGTGGTCCTGCCGGATATTCCCAACGCCCGTTTTTCCTACGCGTACATCAGCCTCAAGGCGCTGCCGGTAGGCATGATGGGTGTAATGATTGCCGCGCTTCTGTCCGCCACGCTCTCTACCCTAAGCAATGAATACACCATGCTTTCCAGCGTATTCACCAACGATTTTTATGCCCGGAAGATAAAAAAGAGCGCTTCTCAGTCACATCTCATCGCGGTGGGACGGCTCAGTGTCATCCTCATCGGCTTAATTACCACGGTTCTCGCGGTAATTCTCCAGCATATACAGGGAATGAACCTGTTCGATATCATGGTAAAGGCATTCACCGCTTTTGCGCCTGCGATCATGGCGCCCCTTCTCGGTGGAATTCTCATCAAGAGCATCAATTCACGGGGCGCGCTGACCGGAATTATCGCTGGATTCATCTCGGGCTCGGTTCTTCTGACTCTGAACATGGTTCTTCTCGGCGCCTACCGTGAGCAATTCGTATCCAATCCGCAGCTTAACTACTGGCTTAACCAGGGCTGGAGCTCAACCTCCATCATTATTAACTTCGGGGTAACAATCGGCGGCCTATGGCTGGGCAGTGTGCTGGGAAAAACGAGCGAAGAAGAAAAACAGAGAACCGAAGAATTCTTCCGGCGGCTTAAAACTCCGTATATTCATGAATGCGCAGCCCGTGTGAAATCCCCGTTCCCCGCCATCGGTGTCATCGTAATGATCATGGGTGCGGGAATGACCGCTGTTTCGCTGGGAGTCAAATACCTGTATCCAATTCCCGGCTGGTTCGCTGTAAACATGACCGCCGCCGCGATTCTGCTGGCGATAGGACTTGGTATCTGGCTCGTTTCGAGGGAAAATGGAATCAAGGATGAAGGATGAAAAGAGTGAAAGACTGGGTCGAAGTATGACTGAACGAACATTTGCATCCTGTCCTGAAAACATTTTTCCCGCTTTTATTCTGGAATATTTCGAGCGCGCAAAAAATGCATGTCCCCGTATCGAAGGGATCAGCGGTAAATGGGAATTCGAGGATCTCATTCCCGGCCTTTCCGATTTCGATACACGGTTTTTCTTCTCGGATGACACCACCGCCGAAGAATGGCCGGAAATATCGAGAGCCGTTGGGAGAATTCATACCGGGATCTGCCGCGAATATCCCGGCCGCGCCCGTATTCTCGAACACCTGCCGGGGATTAATCTCACATGGAGCGAGTCTCTCTATCCCCTCAGCTATTATCCCGAATTCCACCAGTGGACCCTTTACCACGCTCCACGTGAAAAAACAGCCCGCTTTGAGGAATACCTGGCCCTCCGGCCCTGGGACACTGCCGATGAACTGTTCAATCTGAAAAAGTTCGCTCTCTATTACACACCCTACGACCGTGGGATCGATCCGCCCATAAATCTGCATGAATTCGAAAGCAAATATCCCCTGCACAGCCGGTTCATGCACTATTTCTGCCCGCCGGTGCAGAGCCTGGTCAGTCTCAGGCTGAAACGTCTGGTGCGGGGAAAGCTGGAGGCGTTCCGGCTGGCGCGGGGGCTTTTCCCAAATCCGCATGTGATCGACCGAACTTTTAAAGCGATTCACTGTCACTACGAGATTCCTGCCTGGTACGAGGAGCCGGAAATTTCCCGGATCGAGGAAGAGCTTTTCCGGTATCTGCAGGAAGCGTACCGCACTGTATGTCCTGAAATAAACATCATCGAAGCCGAACTCGCCGACAACAGCCGCGAGCTGAAAGCGAAGCTCGGAAACGCCTCCGGGAGGGTGCTGGACACATTATTAGAAGGTGTCAAGTTCTGCCGCCTCATGATGGGGAGGCTGTATTTTTATGCAGAGGAAATCCCCCATTTTGACAGCCTCTGGCTCATCCGGCATGAACTGGGCCGTGACCGCAAAATGTTATACGAGAACACATTCTCCGCGTTCGGTTTCATCGCCTGGGGTGAGAGACTCTCGCCGGACGAAGCGCTTGAACGCTGCCGCGGAGAGTTTCTTGCCGCCTCAGAAATCCGTGATGTGCGAGCCTATGCCGACAGTTTCGGGAAACCGTATGACCCCTCATCCATAAAGCAATTCGCGGTTGCAATAGCCGATACCATGGGGCCGTTCCAGGTGGTGTTGGAGAAACTCGGCGCCATCGGGCGGAAGATAGCGCAGGAGAAGGGGATACTGTGATTCTGTAAAATGAGATTTAATTACAAACAGATGCTGGTGTGCATAGATCCTGAAACGAGTTCAGGATGACACGTGTCATGCCGAACTTGTTTCGGCATCTTTCCCCAAACTCAGGATGACACGTGTCATGCCGAACTTGTTGCCGCTTCGCGGGAACGATGAAACCGTTTCGGCATCTATTGTGAAAAGAAACGCAATAAAATATGTCGTCACATATATATCGGGCTGATCAGGAAATCATGCGAAACGCGGTTCAGGCAATCTTTTATCTTTTTTCTTATCTTTTGAGAGGAAAACATCATGCGCACATTCCAGAGTCGTCGTGAATTCATGAAAAAGACCGCCTCGGCGGCGGCGGCAGGAACTTTGCTCGGTGCAGCCGGGAGCCTTGCGGCAAGAGTGGGCGCCTCGCCTTCTCCACGGCCCTTTGTTACCGATGTCCCCGGAAAGAAGATGATCGGCTGTTATTCTTCGACCGACCAGATCGTGAACAATCCGAAATTCATCGACGCCCTGCAGAAAAAGCTCGGGGTGAATATGCTCATATGCTACAGCAACATAAAAATGCCGGACTGGCTCAAATCCATGAATCCCCTGGGGGCCAAAGGCATGATGCATTCCCGTCATGTGGATGACGATTCCCAGCTCATCAAAGCCATTGAAGAAACACACCGCCGCGGTATGGATTTCTGGCTTCACTTTTCCGGCCATCATTACGGCGAGGAAAGCCGTCCCATCATGAGCGAGACATTCGAGGGCATCAAATTCATCGACCTTCCTCCCATTAAGTATGCCTATGCCCAGACCGAATATACCGCCTGTTTTGAAAAACCGGTGGTGCGGGACTGGGAGAAAGCCCTCTATGGGTATGCGGCCAAAACATACGATATGGATTCCATGTATGTGACCCACTACCGGTATGCGACACCTTCCTTCTGGACCAACCTGTACGGGTGCGCGTGCAGCGACTGCCAGAATGCCGCCGTCCGTATGGGATATGATTTCCCCCGTATGCGTGAATCCATGAATAAACTCCGGCGCCGGCTCGAGCGCCTGGACAGGAAAACGCTTGAACATGCCGCGAAATTCCGCCTGACCTTTCCGGATTTTCTCACCCTGCTCGGCGAAAACCAGGGAGTCCTCGACTGGCTGACTTTCCGGGCAAAACTGGTGGGAGGCGGACTTCGAAGAATTCATGATGTCATTCATGCCGAAACCGATCACCGGAGCGGCTTTGTCACCGACACCCACTGCACCACCATGTCGCTGTTCGTGGGGCATAATCACGCCGATTTCATAAACGGCGCTTCGGACGCCCTCCATCCCCTTACCTGGCTTGACTGGCAGTATCTGGGGGTGATAGTGACCTGGGCCAGCCAGCTCTGTGAGTGGGTTCAAGGTCTGGACGAGGCAACCGCTCTCAAAGTGGCGCTCTCGTTCTTCGGATGGGATCAGCTCGGGCTACCGGATAAAAAGATTTCCGACTATGCGATCCAGCCCAAGGCGCCTGAAAGCTCATCCGGTCCCGTCGCGATGGAATTCTACAAGACACTGAATCCCGACCGAATCGTGAAACTCCTTACCCATGAATGGACCCGCATGGCGGCTTTCAACAACGGAAGGATTCCCGCCCATCCGGTGATCAAGGGGTACGAATGGCCGGAAAAAGTCTGCCGCGAGCTGATGGACGTCACCCAGAGCCTGGGGCTGACCGGATATATTTTCCAGCGGACCGAGGTATTCATCGATCCGGCGAAACTGTGATCGCCCGCTCTTGTAACACACGGCGTAAAATTGATGGGGAAGCAATGTTTTTCTTCATAAAAAGAATTCTTATCGCGGCCATTCTCCTCCCGGTGGTTTTCGTAGGATTTTACCTGGTCTTTCCCCGCGTTTCGGCTCTGAAAGAAAAGAATCCGGAGAAAACCTCGTTCATGAAATACCGCGAGCGTGAATGGCGCAGAGAGGGAAAGGATAAGAAAATCGTCCAGACCTGGGTACCGCTCTCGAAGATATCTTCCCAGGTTGTCAAAGCGGTGGTGATTTCCGAGGATGACAAGTTCTGGACTCATGAAGGCTTTGATTTCGATGAGATACATAAAGCCCTGGACAAAGACCTCAAACAGAAAAAATTCAGATACGGCGCAAGCACCATCAGCCAGCAGCTTGCCAAAAACCTCTATCTGACTCCTTCCAAAAATCCGGTCAGGAAACTCAAGGAAGTCATCCTCACCTGGAGGCTGGAGCATACCCTCACCAAGAAGCGGATTCTCGAACTCTACCTGAATGTGGCCGAATGGGGCGACGGCATTTTCGGCATCGAGGCAGCCGCCCGCCACTACTACGGAAAACCGGCTGTTTCCCTGAACGCTGATGAGGCCTCACGGCTTGCGGCGGTTCTCCCCAATCCGCGGAGATTCGCCCCGAACGGTACATCGAAATACATCGAAAACCGCGCCAGACGGATTTACGAAATCATGCTTCAGCGAGGTGTGGTGAGCGGGGAATAAGATCGGATTATCGGAGAAAAACCGGCTTCCCCGGCTCCTTGAAAGGCGATCCCCCTGTCACCTTCGGTGACATCCCCCTTAGTGCACCCCGCACGTACTTTGTACGGGCGGGGACCCCGCAAGGGGGACAAAACAGCTTGCGCCACAGTAAGATAACCCAATAAGGTTACCCAACATCGATTCGGAGAATCGGCGTTGGAAACCCGCCCAAGGACGTCGCCGCTCCATGCGCGGGGATCCGTTTGTCCCTGCAGAAAATACTTGCAAAGAAACTTTGAAAGTGATACCATTTATTTATCGATAGATCATTACTGTACCCTGCCGCTCATAACGTTGATATGGGAGAATATGGTGGAAATGGATAATGATGATGGGCGGAGTATGCTTGCCACGTTCCTCGTCCCCACCGCACTCATGGTAATTGTCTATCTCGCAGTGACCGGAGGTGCGAATTTTCTCACGTTACTCGCGGTCAGGTCGGGATTTGTGACATTTCATACCCATGGTCACTGGATATCAAATCTCCTTCGTAATACGTTCACTGTTCTCTTCGGGCTGCTCGCCATCCGCGTGATCGGACTTTCCCGCGCCGAGATCGGGCTGACCTTCAGTCGGGAACGGTCATACATTCCCCATGCGCTCGTTATCGGTGCTGCGGCGGGCGCGATGCTTACGGCGCTCATTTTCCTCCCGGCTTTGCTCCACGGGCTTCAGACGCCACCCGCCCATGTTCCGAAACTCCCGGCGGGCTCCCCGCCAGTTCCGGCCATATGGGAGCAGGCATTGATTTTCGGTGTACAAGGGATCGTGCAGGCGTTCCTGTTCTTCGGGATCGTGCAGGCGTATCTCATGCGGAAATCCATGGCTCATGTCCGGCTCGGCCCCTGGGAACTCCCAACCGCCGGGATCGCGGTGTGTATCGTCGCCGCGTGCAATTTCCTCCCGTGGTTCCGGGGGTCGCAGCTCCGGATGGCGTTCACGATGATGGTTCTCGCTCCCCTGGCGTTCCAGAGCTTGGTGCTCCTCGCCTCCTCGTTCTGGTTCGAGAGATCGAGATGTCTTGCCGCGCCGATGCTGGCGTTCGGTATGTACTATGGAGTGATCCCGGTTTTCTGGCGCATCATGTTCAACGCGGTATCGTAGTTTATCCGAATCGTTCACGGGGAAACGCCGGAGCCATAGATTCGCCGCTTGCCAAATACGAATTATGACGTTATATTTCAGAAAAATGTCGTATAAAAAATGACTGGAGAACATGAAAATGGAACTGTCTGAACTTGCAAAAGTATTAGGAGGTAAGAAAGTCCTCCGGATAAATCTCCGAAATCGAATGGACTTGATCGATTTGAGCAAAAAGGGGGTTACAAAAGATGCGCTTCTCCACCTGGCTAAATATTTTTCTTATTCAGTTCATCAGATGGCTCAACTCCTTCCTGTAACTGAGCGAACCCTGCAAAGGTACACGCCGGGAAAACCCCTGAGTCGTATTGTATCTGAGCAGATACTGCAGATTGCCGAAGTCGCCGCCAAGGGTTCTGAGGTATTCGAAGGCAGAGACAGATTTCTCATATGGATGAACCACCCGAACAAAGCTCTCGATAATAAAATCCCGATGAGCCTGCTTAATTCAAAGTTTGGAGTCGATATGGTATTGGATGAACTTGGACGAATAGAGCATGGTGTATTCTCATAATGAAAGTATATCGAATAGCCAAGACCCTTTACATCAACGATGTATCCGGAAGCGGCGCCAAAACCTATGGAGGCCGTTGGAATCATAAAGGTGTGAGTATGATTTACACTTCGGAGAACAGGGCTTTAGCTACTGTCGAGTATATCGTTCATGTCCCTTTATCAATTGTGCCCGCGCATCTTAGTTTGGCAGCCCTTCACATACCTGATACAATATTCCCCGAAGAGGTCTCACTATCCGATTTACCCGGCAACTGGCGGGAATATCCTGCGCCTTCCAGGCTGGCTGAGCTTGGAACAAACTGGGCAGCAAAAAATGATTCTCTTTTACTTCGTGTACCTTCTGCTGTCGTTGAACATGAGTTCAATATTCTTATCAACCCCTTTCATCCTGATATGAAACATGTCACGATTTTTCAAATTGAAAATTACACAATTGACAAACGTCTGATTCGATGATAGTTCAAAAAACCTGCGGCAGTATCAAGTATTCCTGTTCTTGACAAGTTGCATTTCATGTTTTCTTTGGCTTCTATCAGGGGGTTTTACTTTGCTGTTTTGCCACTTTTTTTCAACGAAAGGCTCGCCATGAAAACTTTGTTGGAAAGATACTCTGATTCTCTTTTATCCGGCCTCGACAGCATAACGAAGAAAATGGGCCTCATACGGAAAGCGGGGACGATTCTCGCCGAGGCAAAGATAGCAGGGGGGCGTCTCCTCGTCTATGACCGTAACTACTCGCTCTCGTATGACTGCTGGACCAGGGGTTCAGGGTTGTACGATATTTCCGTCTACCGCCGCATCCAGAAAACATTCAATGAAGGTGACGCGCTCATTCTGGCCTCCTACCATACCGGCGATACCGATGATCTCACCGTAGTCCGCGAGCTCCGCGCCAAAAAAAATACCCGTCTTGTTACTATAAGCCCCCATGAGCGAAAGCGGAAACCGGAGTCGGGCGAATTTCTCCACACCCTCGCCGATGTGGCCATCGACAACGGCTGCGGCGACTTTGCCGGAGCGTTCGAGGTCGCTGGAGTCAAGGGAAATGTCCTGCCTGTTGCCCGCGAGATCAATTTCACCATCAACTGGGCGGTGCAGTGCCAGTACATCCAGGAGATGATCGATCACGGGCGTCCTCCCACACTGTTCTACTTGGTTCACTTTCCTTATTTCAAGGAGATGGATGCGGTGATGAAGAAACGGGTGGAGAAGTACGGGTACTGAAGTCACTTTGTATCTTGTTTATTTTTTGTCACCATAATCCTGTAAATCTTGTAAATCCTGTCCAAAGAACTGTTTTTATTTGTCTTGCTGTACATGACGACATTTTTACGTTTCTTTTCAAAATAGATGCCGAAACAAGTTCGGCATGACACGTGTCATCCTGAACTCGTTTCAGGATATAATCACTCAATACATGTGCATTTATTTATGTCGTCATGTATACTAAACAGATAGGGAAGAAATACTAATGTCTCAGTTATCCGATCGGAGAAAATTTTTAAAGTCTGCTGCCATCGCCAGTACAGCGGTTGCTGTTCCCGGACAGGCATTCATCAGTGGAAGCTCAGAGGCCTCTCCGGCTCAAAAACCCTCCAAGGGTCTCGACTATGTGCTCATGGTGAAAGGGATGGTGCAGGATTTGCTGGCCCAGGACAGCCCCAAAATCGCTCAGGCCGCCGACCTGTGCGCGGAAGCCTTGGCTTCGGGGAAAAAAGTGTACTACAATACCACCGGCCATAACGAGCCTCAGTGCATCTGGGAAAAACGTGCGGGTAAACCTACTTTCCTGAATCCCATCTACGGGAACGTTGATTACAATATATTCCAGGCGGGGGATGTATTCATCACCGAGCGCACCAATTTCTGCGCCCCGGCGAAAGAAAAAGGGGTAAAGGTCATCGGCATTCTCATGCCCTTCCAGCCCCAGAAAAAACAGGGGCAGGGCATCGTCAGCATCGATTACCAGGGTCCCTGGATGGAAGAAATCTGCGATGTCTGCATCTGGGACCGCGTTCCCTACACCATCGGAACTATGTCCTTCGAGCAGCTTCCTTTCAAAGCGGTTCCGGCCCACGGCGCCATGGACGGCATCATCCTGAATCTTATCCTGGCCGCAACCATCGCCCGTCTGGTGAAAAAAGGTATTCCGGTGGAAGCGACGGGGGTGTGATTAAATATCATATCCCCTCACTCTCCCCTGAAAATCTTGTCCATGCATTCTGAAACTCCGGTAAGATATGTTTCGTCGCCTCCGGAGAGTTCCGCGTTGACCCAGCCGGAATACCCGATGTCCTCGAAGGCTCGTCTCACTGCCCGCCAGTCTATGTTGCCTTCGCAAAGGCCGACGAACTCGCGTTTTTTCTCGTCGAAGCCCTTGACATGGACGCGAACGATCCGCTTTCCGAGCGTCCGAATCCAGTCCTGCGGGACGCCGTACAGGACAATGTTCCCGACATCGAAATAGGCTTTGAGGTGAGGACTTGCGAACTCATCCACATATTGGGTGAACTCGAGCGGGCTGAGGAGAAATTTGTTCCAGACATTCTCCACTGCGATGATCACATTCAGCTCC
>JAUYCD010000159.1 GCA_030692375.1 Candidatus Latescibacter sp.
TGTTACGTAAATAATCTAAGCAAGCCTCAATCTGTCAAGCCTCAGCCGAAGGCTGACTTGCTTGGGCTTGACAGCAACTAACAACATATTTTGAATAGGGTTGGATTGAGATCATTTCCTCAATGCAACCCTTGTAAGTAAGTTTCTTAACCAACTCTTTTGGAGAAGAACCTTAAATTTAGACGTTATCTCCTGAAAAGAAATTTCAGGTATCTTAATAAAAAAAATAGTTTCACTATTTATTTCTATTGCTTTTGACTCCATCTTTTCGTTTATACACACATTACATTATCGGGCAGATTTTTTTATGAAACTAAATCTTTCATGTAAGGAGGTAGTATGTTATGAAATACCTAAGACTGTGTTCCTTTCTTTTCCTCGGCCTGGTGATTATACCGCTTGTCGCGTATACCCAGCCGAAGAAAGACATCCAGGAGGTTAAACCCAAAAAGTACTTCGCCCCCGGCAACATATGGAAGGGCGAAAGTGTCATGGAAACCAACTGGAACAAAATCTGCGAGGATCCGCAGGGCCGAATCTGGTTCAGCGGCGGCGACCACTGGGGAACGGATCGAACCAACAACCCGGACCGGTACGAGCGTCCCTGGGGCTACGGCAACACCATGGTTTCTTACTACGACCCCAAGGCCGATAAGGTTACCGAGGTATTTAATCTCGATATGGAGAGCGCGATCTTTTCCAATGCGGAAACTCCCGGCCATGGCAAGATTCACGCCAATATTCAGTCCGATTCAAAGGGTAATATCTGGACTGCCGGTTATATGGGCGCTTCCTATGACCACGAGTTTGATAATGCCTATTTCCCGAAAAGTTATGCCGGCGGAGCCGTTGTTAGATGGGATCCCCGGACCAAACAGGTGGAATATTACGGCATCCCCGCGCCCTATGGCGGACTGGTGGCGCTCTATTTCGACGAAAAACGGAATACCGTGCACGGCTTCTCGGTGGACCGCGGACGCTACTGGCGTGTCAACATTACCACCCGTGAGCTGAAGCACTACGAAACCAACGGAAGGTTCGGTGTCCGCGAGATGATCATGGACCGTGACGGCATGAGCTATTTCGCCAACGAATTCGACGGACTGACCAAATTCAATCCCGATACCGAAACATTCACCGATCTCGATATGAAAATCCCCGGCCTCCGCTCTTCCTGTGTGACCTCTAAGAATGTCATTTACGGCATTTCCGCCGAGGGATTCCTCTGGAGTTATGATACCAAAACCAACAAGGTCGAAGAACTGGGCCATGTGGTCGCCTCCCCCAAGGAAAGAGTTTATACACCGAACATTGCTCTCGATGAAAGCTTGGGCCGCCTCTACATGATCGCCGGCGGTCACGGCATCACCCTTTCAGGTATGCCGATCCTTACCATTTACGATATCAAGGCGAAAAAGTTTTACTGGCCGGGCAAGATCGATGTGGACGGCTGCTATGGAGCGGTGGTGGGGAGAGATCATAAGGCATACTTCTCCTGCTATGGATACATCAGGGGCATGAAAAATAAGGAAGGAAAGGAAGTCAGGGGACCCATGCTTGTCCGTTATGATCCACCCATAAGTCTGGAGGGTTTGAAATGAGAACAGGAATTCGTATACTCTGGATCACTATGGTGATCTCTCTCTTTGTTTTTACTTCGCAAACAAGCGCCCAGCGGTACGGAGATATTGGCGGCGGTATAAAAAGCTATCTGATTTCCAACGGCCCGCAGGGTCCAATTCGCGGCGGCGAGAGCGCAGTCACCGACATGATTCTCATGAAGGATGGCTGGGTGTATGGCAGCACCGCAGCCACCTGGGGCGCCGCCACCTGTCATCTGTTCCGCACAGACGGCGTAAAATCCGAGCATGTCATGAATGTCACCCAGAAAATGCCCGGACAGCCGAAAGTCAGCGACCTGGAGCTTGGCCCCAAGAGTGTTCTGATCGGCGCTACCACAACCTACAATGAAGTTTTTGACGATGCCGGCAAGAAATACGAGGGCGGCCATCTTTTCACCTTTGATCCCGCCTCAAAGGCGTTCACCGACTACGGGATTATCGCTCCCGGGCAGGGAATCAACTGCATCGCGGTAGACAGTCTGCACACCCGCATCTATGGAATCACCTATCCGGCAGGCCATCTTTTTGCCTTCGACTACTCCAAGAAGACAACCAAAGACTTCGGCGTAGTCATGACTCCCTGGAGAGTAAAAGACCTCGGCCGGGTTTCCTGGCGCGGAGTGCCCAAGGTGCTTATGATCGATGACGCAGGAACAGTTTACTTCGCGACCTATATCAGGCAGTTGGGCGGCAGGATTTTCCGGCTGGCGTACGGCGACGAGAAACCGGTGTTTACCGGAGCGGTGGTCCCCACTCAGAAAGGCATGGATAACGATCCTATCTACGAGAACGGAATTGCCTCCACAATCAAGGCAAGAGACGGCGGATTCTGGTGCGGCACCATCAATGACGGTTTTCTGTTCAAATTCCATCCCTCCACCTCAACAGTCATCAACAAAGGCAAGGCATTCCAATATTGGAATCTCCGATCTCTCACCTATGGTGGCGATAACAAACTCTACATGCTCGGAGGCCGTGATTTCGATAACTCCTGGCTTCTCTGCTATGATACCACCACCGGCTCCATCGACTGTCTCGGTTGGCCTTCGGCTACTACTCAGTGCGGGGTGATCAGCTCCGATAAAACGGGCAGAATCCTCATGGCAGAGAACCTTCGCAACTCGTATATCTGGGTATACTCGCTATCGGCCAGGTAAAAAGCGCACACAATATTTGACTGGGGAGCAGAAAACCGCTCCTAAAAAGATGTTCGGCTACGAAAAAAGGGAGCATAATTCCGCTCCCTTTCAGGGGAGACAATTAGCGAAAAAAAAGGGAGCTAAAGCCGCTCCCTTTTTTTTATCCGTAAAAGAATTATTTGCTTTTGAACTGTCAAGTTACCGACTATACATGACGACACAAATAATTGCGCATGAAATTAGATCCTGAAACGAGTTCAGGATGACGAGAGCCCAATGTCATGCCGAACTTGTTGCCGCTTCGCGGGAACGAACCGTTTCGGCATCTATACCATAAAGAAGCGCATTTAAATTTGTCGTCATGTATAATTTGGAGGAGAAAAAAAAGATTGATTGAACGCTCAAATAATTGATTATTTTAGAACATTACGGTCCTGTTTGAATTTTCTTCCATATAAATAACCGCGGAGGTGTTTCCATGCCGGTAAAAACATTAAAAGATTTTCTGGATAAGAATCACGTCAAATATTTAAGCATCAAACATTCCCCGGCGTTCACTGCCCAGGAAATCGCCGAGCTTTCCCATATTCACGGAAAGCAGATGGCCAAGGTGGTCGTGCTGAAGATCGATGGCAGGATGGACATGGCAGTCACCGGAGCCCATCACCGTCTCGATTTGACTGCTCTTGCGGAAAAGATTTGCACGAATGAAATTTTCCTGGCCGACGAAAAAGAATTTAAGAACAGGTTTCCGGACTGCGAGGTTGGCGCAATGCCGCCGTTCGGCAATTTATACAGCATGGATGTGTATGTTGATTCTTCTCTCGCCGAGAACAGTGAGATTGTATTCAATGCAGGATCTCACACGGAAGTGATTAGAATGTCCTTTGCCGATTTTTCGAGGCTGGTAAAACCGAAAATATTTTAAAAATAGAATGAGGATGTGGATGAAATTTCGCCGATGGCAGATTTTTCTGGGATTGTCGCTCGTTGCGCTGTCGGCGTTCCTCTATATCATAGAATACCTGATTTTTGGCAACGTCGGCTCTATTGCCTTTTACTTCTTCCAGGATCTGGCCTTTGTTCCCATCGAAGTACTGCTGGTGACTCTTATTATCAACAACCTCCTGGAACGTCGGGGAAAGCGTCTTCTTCTTAAAAAACTCAATATGGTTATTGGCGCTTTTTTCAGCGAAGTGGGAACCGGCCTTCTCAAAATATTTCTCGATTTTATTCCCCGGCCTGAAGAAATCGGCAAAGATTTAAGAGTGAACGGAAGCTGGACTCACCATAATTTTGAAACAGCAAGCAATCGCCTGAGAAAAATGAATTACTCCATCGAGAGCAAAAGAGGCGATCTCGTTTCGTTAAAATGCTTTCTGGTTGAAAAAAGGATATTCCTTCTTCGCCTTCTGGAAAATCCCAACCTCCTGGAGCATGATTCTTTTACCGAGCTTCTCTGGGCGGTATTCCACCTCGCCGACGAACTGGATCACCGTGAGAACCTGAAAGACCTTCCTGGCCCTGATTTCGACCACCTCTCCAACGACATGAAAAGAGCCTGCACTCTGGTCATTATCGAGTGGCTGGCCTACATGTACCATTTGAAAAATGATTATCCATACCTATTCAGCCTTGCGTTGCGCAATAACCCATTCGATCCCGATGCCACGGTTATTTTTCGATGAATCGCAAGCACACTCCCGTATCATCGGGGCAGGAACTGAAAAAAGGGCAAAAAAAACAGCATATATGGTCCTGTCCGGGAGGGAAGAGACAGTAGTCGCCTCCGACGCAACGGTTTCCCTGAAACAGATACGGGCAGGAATGCGCCAGGTAGAGCGCCCTGGTCAATTGGGGGAATGACGATTCATATGCCATGAAACATAGTTTATAAAAAAATTGATGTTTTGAAATCTTTGATTTATTCTCTCGCAAAGTTCGCAAAATCAATAACGAAAGGAAATAGCTGAAAATTGGAATGCATCACGGATAATTTATGACATCTGAATAATTTTACCATAGTGCGGGAAAATACAATAAAAATTATTGAAACAAGTATTTTTTCTTTGCGAACTTTGCGAACTTCGCGAGAAAAAGTATTTAAAAGTTTTCGTTTTGTCTACTTTTTTTGCTCACATCATATTACCACGGAAAGGTTACATGAAAAAGAGATTCGCCATAGTCGGCTGCGGCAATATCGCCAAAAAACATGTGCAAGTCATTGAAAATCATCTGGAGAACGCGGAAATCGTTGCATTCCAGGACATCATTCCCCAAAGAGCCCGCGCTTTTGCCGAAAAACACAATGCCCGCGCCTATTCCTCAGTGGATGCGATGATGGATGACAGGGGAGACAGCATCGATATCATCAACATTCTTACCCCCAGCGGTGACCACTATAAAAAGGTTTTGGAACTGGTGCGATACGGCAAACCCCTGGTTGTGGAGAAACCGATCGCTCTCCGTCTCGACGAAGCCGATCAGATCATCCAGGAATGCGACAGATATGGAGTCAGACTGTTCGTGGTGCACCAGAACCGTTACAATCTTCCCATTATCAAAGCCCGCGAGGCGCTGGAGCAGGGAAGGTTTGGAAAAATGGTGCTGGGTACTGTCCGGGTACGGTGGAAACGCGACCAGGCCTACTATGACTCGGCCGCCTGGCGGGGCACCTGGACGTATGACGGGGGGGTATTGACCAACCAGGCGAGCCACCACATAGATATGCTTACGTGGTTTATGGGGAGTGTTGAAAGCGTACAGGCCATGATCTCCACCCGTCTGGTCACAATCGAATGCGAAGATACAGGGGCCGCCCTCTTCCGGTTCGAAAGCGGCGCCCTCGGTATTATCGAGGCTACCACCGCTGCCCGTCCGAAAGACCTGGAAGGCTCCATCAGCATTCTTGGGGAAAAGGGAAGCGTGGTCATCGGGGGTTTTTACATGAACAAGCTGGAAACCTGGGAATTCACAGACCATCAGCCTATAGACGATGTAATATTTGAAAAATACGGTACAAACCCTGATATTCCCGGATACAATCTCGGAGAATACCTGAAAGGGGTCATCAGTGCGCTGGAAACCCGTAAGGCCGCCCTGGTCGACGGTATCGAGGCCCGTAAATCACTTGAACTGATCAGCGCCATGTATGAATCGGTGGAGACCGGCCGCGAGGTGAATTTAAGGTTTAAACCCAAACAGTGCCGTCTCGGAATTGGATAGGGGGGAAAGGGCTTCAGAAATATTGCTTATTGGAATAGATGCCGAAACAAGTTCGGCATGACACGGTGCATACTACATGAAGAAACCAGCCGTCACCCTGAACTTGTTTCAGGGTCTATGGAACCAAAAAGATGTCTATTTATTTTACTATAAGTCCTTCTTCGGGGATACACGAGACTGTTTTCCAACCAAACTATTTTTAAAGAGAGAAATAATGAATATCCCTTTGGTCGATTTAAAAGCTCAATATCTCGGCATTCGGAAAGAAATGGACTCTGCCATCTCGGAGGTTCTGTCCTCGACAGCTTTCATCGGCGGCAGGTTCGTAGAAAATTTTGAGAAGGCTTTTGCCGGCTATTGCCAAACGAAACACTGCGTAGGGGTCGGGAACGGCACTGACGCTCTGTTCATTGCTCTCAAAGCCCTTGGAGTCGGCCACGGGGATGAGGTCATTACCGTTGCAAACAGCTTTATTGCAACTTCGGAAGCGGTTTCCATGACCGGAGCCAAGGTTGTATTCGTAGATATAAATCCACGGACTTATAACATAGATGTGAACAAAATCGAAGAAAAGATTACAAGCCATACCAGAGCTATTCTACCGGTTCACCTCTACGGGCAGCCGGCGGATATGGATCCTATTCTGTCTCTTGCTAACAAGCACGGTCTGAAAGTGGTCGGGGATGCGGCTCAGGCGCACGGCGCCATGTATAAAGGCCGTCCCATCGCCTCCTGCGCCGATCTGACCTGTTTCAGCTTCTATCCGGGGAAAAACCTGGGCGCGTACGGCGATGCCGGAGCTGTGGCCACGAACGACGACGCTTTGGCGGACCGGGTACGCATGATCGCCAATCATGGGCGGCTCGACAAATACAATCATCTGCTTGAGGGTGTGAACAGCCGCCTGGACGGTATCCAGGCCGCCGTACTATGCACCAAGCTTCCGCATCTGGTGGACTGGACCGAAAGCCGCCGCCGGAATGCCTCTACCTACAACCGTTGCCTTAAGGGGCTTCAGGTGGTCACTCCGCAGGAGATAGACGATGTCCGCGCGGTATATCACCTGTTTGTAGTGAGGATCGATTCCAAGGTGCGTCGGCCTCTTCAGGATTTTCTCAAAGAACGGGGAATCTCCACAGGCATTCACTACCCCATCGCGCTGCCGTATCTGAAAGCTTATGGTTATCTGAATCTCAGCGAGCAGGATTTTCCCGAAGCTTTGAAAGCGTCCGGCGAGATCCTTTCCCTGCCGATGTATCCGGAACTGGAGGAATCTCAGATAGCGTATATCGGGGAAAGCATGAGAGCATTCGGGCTGTAAGAAAGGGAAACTTTGAGGTACGTGGTTCTATTCCCTTTTAAAATCCTGTTAATCTTGTAAATCCTGTCTAATAAGATAGACTCCGAAACGAGTTATCGTCGATCGAGGGTATCGAGCATATCCTCACGGATTTTCCTCTGGGTAAGCCCGGTTTGATGCAGGGCAAAAAAACCCGCCAGAAGGAGTGGTGCGGTGAGCAGTACGAAAACCACCACCGAAAATCCGGCCGCCGTGGTTTTATCCACCCCGAACAGGGAGAGCCCCAGGACAGTAAAGAACTGGTAGGTACCCACATTGGATGGAGCATTGGGCAGCATGGTCCCGAGATGTACTATCAGGAACACCACTGCTCCTGCCCAGAATGTAAGATGAAGCCCGCAGGCCGCCATGACCATCCAGAACGCCAGCGTCTGGGTGATGAGGAGGAGAAGGGAAACCAGGAGCGCCCCGAAAAAAGCGCCGGAAAATCCTATTCCATGGAGACCGTCTAGCAGGCGGTGGAAAAGCTGGTTTGCCTTATTCCAGAGTTTTTCAATAAACGAAGCGGCGGCATGGTGTCGATGGGGGGTTTTTCTTTCCCGGAAAACAACGAAAGCGAACAGCCCGGCTGCGGCAACTACAAAGATTACAAGCACAAAGACCGCATCCAGGAGCGCCGGAGGAAGTGGAACCAGAAAAGCGGCTGTTCCAATGGCGATCGCCAGCCAGAGGCAGTCAAACAGGAACTCCATCGATATGGAAGGGATAACGGCAACGAAATCGGCGGCGAGCCAGCGGCTCACAAGATATACACGCACCAGTTCGCCGATCCGCATGGGAAACATGCCATTGGCGAACTGCCCGGCATAAACCGCCTGAGTTGTTCTTAACCAGGAAAGCCTCCCCAGGGGATAGAGCAGGAATTTCCACCTGATTCCCTGCAGTCC
Organism: Candidatus Latescibacter sp.; assembly: GCA_030692375.1. Classification (NCBI taxonomy): domain Bacteria; kingdom Pseudomonadati; phylum Candidatus Latescibacterota; class Candidatus Latescibacteria (ex Chuvochina et al. 2023); order Candidatus Latescibacterales; family Candidatus Latescibacteraceae; genus Candidatus Latescibacter; species Candidatus Latescibacter sp. The sequence continues at coordinate 8,234 of JAUYCD010000159.1, forward strand.
GAAGCTGGACAACTGAAAAAACACGGCGGGAGGAATCCATAGCCAATTGTGAATGGAGAGCGTAGCCGGGAGACGCTCCGGGCGAATATCATAGAATACCCACAGAAGACAACCCACAACGATAAGATACCGGAAAATTGCGATGAAATAACCGGGTATTCTCGGACGTGAAGGAGTACCGGAGCGGTTTTCCATGGTGGGGTGATCCATATAAATCAATGATCCCGCAGGAGAAATGCAAAATAGGATTACTGTGAAATATACAGAAAAAACGCAGAATAATGGTATTTAACGCCCCTGCAAGCGAAAAAGTTCTTCAAAAGCGTTTTAAATCCCCCCGCCGCTGAAGCGGCGACCCCCTTGTTAAGGGGGTAAAAAAGACGCCCCTCTAATAAAAAAGGTTTTTCTTTAAGCTTGAAAATACCCTTTTCTTTTCAGTAAATATAAATATATATTCCTATATTCAAGCACTATTACATGTATCAATCGTCAGAAAGTTTGTTTCAATATTCTAAAGAGTGCTTGAAGTTATGCCATAAAAAACAATTATTGCTACGGCGAATAAATGTTGCTATTCTTTAAGTATTTCATTATATTGTAGTTATGAAAGATACAGACGCTCGGACGCTCAGTCCCCAGACCCAATACGAGCTCCGCACCCGAAAAAGCTGGCGCAATGACTTGAAACCGATCGAGAAAAGATCTGGGTATTTTACCTCCCCCCCGTACGCTCCCGAACACAATCCGGATGAATACCTTAATGGCGACCTGAAACAACCTGTCCGTTCAGGCCTCACGGCCAGATCACAAAATGATCTGATCAAGAAAACACACTCATTACCAGGCGGGCATGTTATCCAAATTTCTTTTTAAAGAGTTCCACCGTATTGTCATCCGGGTGATTAGGCAATGAGACGGGAGATTCCCATTCTTCGGGGACCTCTGCGAGCCTGACCGGCTTTCCTCCGTTCACCAGGATGGAGCGCCAGCCGGCGAGGAAGACATTGGTTTTGTGATATATCTGCTCCAGAGTCTGCGGCATCTCCCCAAAGGAAGCCATATTCTGGAATGCCCAGATGGGCGTCGCCCAGATTTCCGTCTTGTTGTAGGGATACCCGGTTCCGTAATAGATATTGAAGCTTTCGCCGCCATACACTTCCGGGGTGTGAATCTGAATGGTTCCCCATGAACCGGCTACCTGGTGCAGCGTGCCGAAGAATGGCTTGCCCTCCTTGTTGCGGTGTTCAAAAGTGAGGACGCCCGGAGGACTGTACCAATTGTCGGCGCGGTACGATACCGCTGTCACCGGATTTCCGGCTTCCGCGATTGCCTTGCAGCACAGGTACAGCCCGTGAATACCATGAGTCGGATAATCATCGAACGAATTGGTGGCGCTGTAGCAGATGATATTTTTTCCGGTGGCCCAGACTTTTGCGCGGGCGATGGATTCATTGTGCTCGTGGCTGGAGGGAACCAGGATGGGAGCGTTATACTTTCGCGCCATTTCAATGATTTTTTTCGCTTTGGCGAGAGAGTTGCTGAACGGCCTGTTGATAAGGTTGGGAAGCCCGGCCTCAAGGTAAGGCTCGTGAATGATGTGGTTCCAGGGGTGGTTGTAATATCCTCCCGAGATAATGCAGTCAACTTTCCCCAGCATATCATCGAAGTTCCTGACTGCCTGGCAGCCATAGGTTTTGGCGAACTGCACGGCCTTGTCATACTCGATTTCCCAGCAGTGAGTAATGCGCATATTGGTGAACGGAGTATCTTTTTCCCCCTGGCGGGCATTGATCAGAGGCCCCCAGATGCCGTTGAGGTGTGAGTAGGAGACTACATTGAGACATCCGATGCGCAGGAAATCGCCGGGGCCTTTCAGGCTCCTGGTTTGAGACTCAACAGTTTTGGCCGCAGCGGCAGCCGCTGCTCCGGCAATTGCCGCCCTGCCCAGGAATGATCGGCGGTCATTTTTTGTATTCTGCATTTCTCCTCCTTGGGATGCTGTGTTTGAACTATACATGACGGCATGTCCAATTGCGTGTGGAAGGTGTAATGAGATCCTGAAACGAGTTCAGGATGATGTCATGCCGAACTTGTAACCGCTTCGCGGGAACGAACCGTTTCGGCTTATCTTTGTTATACGTTTCTTCTGACCCGAATTATGCATTTAAAAGAGATTTTAGTCTTTGTGAGCGTTAAACTACAGCCCCCTAAATCCCCCAAAGGGGGACTTAAAAGACTGCAATACAAGGCTTAATCG